>CAYXKP010000017.1:0-2605 GCA_964465695.1 uncultured Nitrospira sp. | reverse complement strand
CTGACACTTCTGCTGCACTTCTCCAGCATTGTTGCCGGGAAGAACCAAAAACTGTCATCTCTTACCGGTCTTGTACAGAAAAGGTGCGGAGGCCGGGAAGTAAGCTACGCGAGCCGAGGGAAGTACCGCTGCCGTTAAGAGGATTGGAGGACGAGCCGGCGCCAATTCTGGTATTCACAACGCCAAAAACAATGCGGAAAATCGACCGGCTGTATAACGAAATCTCGCATACGGCTTACGGTGATTTCCGATGTAGAAAGCCGCCCTGTGACCCAGACCGCTCCATCATGGTCCGTACGGAAGACACGAATGTTGTGGTCTTCATAAGCCTGAAGCACCGATTCTGCCGGATGCCCATAAGGATTAGCCGCGCCCGCCGAGACGATAGCGTATCGTGGGTGGAGTTGCCCAAGCCAGTCCGGATCCAGCGAGCTACGCGCTCCGTGATGAGGCACTTTAAGTACGGTGACCGGTTGATACCCTTCCTTATCCAGCCGCCTCAATCCGGCTGTTTCAATATCGGCTGCAAAAAGGATGGAGTAGAGGCCGCACTGTAGTCGCGAGACGATGGACAAGTTGTTCAACAGTGTCCCGGTAACGGGCTGAGCCGACTCACGAATCACCGGTGCTGCCGGAGGATTGAGAATGCTGAATCGGCACAGACCGGTCTGCAACAGCTCTTGACCGCGCACAGCGGTGTGTTGCTCGATATGCCGATCACCAAGGGCGGCCTCAAGATCTTCAACGAATCTTTCGGACCGTTCTATCCCTCCACTCCAGTACTGTCCCACTGACATGTGCCGAAGTATCCATATCAACCCGCCGACGTGATCCACTTGCTGGTGCGTTCCGACGACATGGGTAAGATGGTGAATTCTGCGGCTCCATAGAAACGGCGCGACCACATTTTTCCCCATATCGAATCGTTCATAGCGAGCCCCGCCGTCGATAAGAACCGTCTGACCGTCCGGCAACTCGACAACGGCGCTATCGCCTTGTCCGACATCGAGAAATGTGACACGCCAACGATCGCCGTCCGCTTGCGACACGGGCGGACTCAGCCACCAACCGATCAACAACATCGCCAGACCAGCGCCCGCAAGTCGGACACGCCGGGGCATTGTCTGGAGACTGCTTACCAGTAACCCGCAGTAAAACAGTGCCATCGCGGGTATCGATGGAGCTGCCACATTCCATTCTCCACCCGGAAAGCGGGCACACCACTGCAATCCTGAAACCAGCAGCCCGAATAACTGCTCGAGCGCTGAGCCGAAGATTAAAAACTCTGCCCCGGTGATAATCGTCCATAGGGCGCTCAGCAACCCTAAAGGCACCAAAATGAGTCCGGTATAAGGGACGGCTATCAGGTTGGTGATAGTTCCCAGCCAGGGAACCTGGTTGAAATAAAATGCCACCATGGGGAACGTAGCGACGGTTACAGCCGCGCTCATCGACAACGCTGTTAGCGCATGGTGCACGAAACGGTATCTCAGCGGACTCGAGGCCTCCGCAGCATCGGCGTTCCATGATTTAGCAAACATGATCATTCCGACCATCACGAGTACGGACAGAAACGAGAGTTGAAAGGAAATATCGTAGATGGCGCGTGGATCGTGTAGGAGAATGGCCAAGAGGGCCACAGCCATCGCATGACCCAGATGGCGTTCATACCCCAACCACATTGCGATCATCGCCAGTGTGATCATCACGAGAGAACGCATGGTCGCTAACTCAGCCCCCGCGAGCAACGCATAGAGTGCGACAGCGGGCCAGGAAACCAGAATGGCTATCTTGGATGGCGTGACCGTTCGCGATAAGGATAATAAGAGAGTGCGAGGAAATTGCAGAACGAGTCTTTTGACCGCCCAAAAGACCACAATGGCCACAAGCCCGAGATGCGAACCGGAGATCGAGAGCAGATGAACTGTTCCGGTCACCATAAACCAGTCTTGGAGCTCTTGTTCAAGATAGCCTCGTTCACCGATGATCATTCCGAGGAAGAGCCCTCGTGTGGGTTGACTCAATGAATTGACGGCTGCCGCGCGTATCGTAGCCCTCCAATGATCGATCCGATTGAATACACTCCACAACCCCGTCGGGCGCTCCGCATCGAACAACGTCACCGCCCGAGCCCCGGTCACGGTGGTCAGAAAGTCGATGCCCTGTCGCTCCATGTAGGCGGCATAGTCGAATCCACCGGGGTTCAACGACCCTCGCGGAGGGTGCAGCCTTCCTTGAAACGAAATGCGGTCGCCGTGATGAAGCGTCATACTCGGATCGCGCCAAACAAGACGTATGCGTCTTGATTCCGACCCTAATCCGTCGGTTTCAACCAAGATCGTCTGGCGCCCCGCACTGTGCTGAACAGGGGCTATGATCCGACCTGCGACCGAGGCTTGACCGGTCTCATGAAGTGGTGGTGATCTTTGATGATTCCCCGACTGAGTGGTAAGGCTGTAGTACGCAACTCCGATGAGAAGGCTAGAATACAGTAGCAGTGCCGAAGGTGAGTCGATATGACCGGCTCGCTCAAGAGCGCTCAACCCAAGGGCCAGGCCGACCAGCAGAACGATGACAGAGAGCGGGAAAAAAGAAAATTGTGCGC
>CAYXKP010000016.1:0-43654 GCA_964465695.1 uncultured Nitrospira sp. | reverse complement strand
CAGCAAGGATTATGATCTCGTTCAAATGGATGCCGTCCAGCAACTGTACCGCGATGCAAAGCCGGATGTGCTGATCCATCTCGCGGCGCGTGTGGGAGGCATCGGCGCCAATCAGGCGAATCCGGGCCGGTTTTTCTATGACAATCTGATGATGGGCACGCAGCTCATCGAAGTCGGGCGCCAGCGGGGGCTGAAGAAGTTCGTCGCATCGGGAACCATTTGCGCGTATCCCAAATTCGCGCCCATCCCATTCAAGGAAGATGACATCTGGAACGGATATCCCGAGGAAACCAATGCTCCCTATGGGCTGGCGAAGAAAATGATGTTGGTGCAGTCCCAGGCCTACCGGCAACAGTATGGCTTCAACTCGGTCGTTCTTTTCCCGGTGAATCTCTACGGCCCGCGCGACAATTTCGATTTGGAAACCTCTCACGTCATTCCGGCGCTCATACGCAAATGCGTGGCGGCACAGGAATCCGGACAGGCATCGATTACACTCTGGGGAGATGGATCGCCGAGCAGAGAGTTTTTGTATGTCGAGGATGCGGCCGAGGGGATTCTCCTGGCGACCGAACAGTACGACGGAAGTCTCCCAGTCAACCTGGGGACGGGGGAAGAAATCTCCATCCACGATTTAGCCGCTCGGATCGCCGCTGAAGCCGGGTTTGTGGGACAGATTCAGTGGGACACCTCGAAACCAAACGGTCAACCACGGCGCTGTCTGGACGTCAGCCGCGCCAAGCAGCTCTTCGGGTTTCAAGCCCGCCATGACTTGCGCGACGGATTGAAGAAGACCGTCCAATGGTTTCAGGCTAACCGTCAGGCGATACGGGAAGTACACTTTTAGTTGCTACGTGTACCTCGAATCACTACCATCACAAGAGCCTTCCAAGGTAGATCTACAGAATTCTGGTTTTGATTGAGGTGAACAGTGAAGCGCATCGATCTGATCGCCGGGGCACGGCCTAATTTCATGAAAATCGCGCCGATTATTGAGGCGCTACAAGCGGCCGAGCGCCGTGGCGGGCAGCTACGGTACCGGTTGATTCATACAGGCCAGCATTATGATCGTGCGATGTCCGGCAGTTTCTTCGAAGAACTGGGAATTCCCGATCCGGACATCAATCTCGAAGTGGGGTCCGGTACTCACGCCGAACAAACCGCCGGTATCATGGTCGGGTATGAGAAAGTCTTGTTGAAGGACAAGAGTGCTCTGTGCCTGGTCGTCGGCGATGTGACGTCCACGATGGCCTGTTCCATCGCGGCGCGAAAACTCGGTGTGCCGGTCGCCCACGTCGAGGGCGGCATACGGTCCGGCGATTGGACCATGCCGGAGGAAATCAACCGGGTGGTGACGGACTCCATCACCAATTGGTTTTTTACGACGAGCGAAACGGCCAACGAGAATTTACGCCGCGCCGGCGTGACGGACGACCGGATCTTTTTCGTCGGCAACACGATGATCGACACGTTGTTGAAGCACCTCCCGCGGTTACGGCCGCCGGCTTGTTGGCTGTCGCTCAAGCTCGACCCGGGACGGTTTTTCGTCGTGACGCTTCATCGACCCGCAAATGTCGATGGCGAGCAGCAGCTCTTGTCGTTGCTCCGAGCCATCGCCGAAGGCACCAAAGGACTCCCGGTGGTGTTTCCCGTGCATCCACGGACCGCGAAGAATCTCAGGGAACTCGACAGCGCGACACCACAGCTCCACTATGTCGATCCGCTGGGCTATCTGGAATTCAACTATTTGGTGAAGCACGCCAAAGGGGTGATTACCGATTCGGGAGGCATCACCGAAGAGACGACGGTCCTCGGAGTGCCATGCCTAACTCTTCGCGACAACACCGAACGACCGGAGACTATTACCATTGGGACCAATGAGCTGATCGGGACTGATCCAAGCAAGCTTCCACCTGCACTCGCACGATTGATGGCCGGACAGTGGAAGAAAGGCGCGATCCCGCTGCTTTGGGACGGCAAGGCGGCGGAACGGATCGTGGAGTGTTTGGAGCGAGTGTTACGTGATGAGTAATGTGTGAGTCGTGCAGGGTTGTCGTTGGTCGGGTTCAGCCTGAGCTGATGTGATTTACGTCAACCGCTTCTGTAACCATACTTAAAGTAGCCGCGCTTCGCCATCCGTTCCAATTCGGACGCATCTGTATCGTCCTACCTCCGGTAACCCTGGGCTAAGCTCTAGATCTTCTAGAGATTTATCACACGATCTAATCCAGCGGGAGTTCCCCGTCTGTGAAGGCGGGGGTGAGAGCAAGATCCTGCGAAGCAGGACGAGCCCCGCTCGTAATCAATTGAGGACCACGCCTGTAAAGGCGTGGGAATCTATAGTCATACGTGGGGACCAGGTCTTGCTGTCATAAAATGATTTTAAGTTGCCACATTTCCATGAGCCCAATACCATAGCCTTCCTAACTAGATGTGAATGAATCTGATTAGCGCTCTGTTTGCAGCTGCCGGTGATGTTAGGCAGAAAGTTAGATCCCTGAATTCTTAGGAACACCAGGCGCCAGAACCCATAGTAATCGAGATTAACGAACCAGTTGGAACTGATCCGAACAAGCCCCTTCCCATGCTCGGGCGATTGATAGCAGAGCAGTGGAAAAGGGGGTGTAGTTCTACCGAAGCGTGCTGTCAAGACCGCAGAGCGGATCGTGCAGATCCTAGAAGATATAGAGTGCAAGGCAGTGAAACGCCCTTCACCTCTGAAGTTCGAACCTGCTGCGGAAAAGCGCGTAGTTGGCCCAACGAAAGAGGGTCAATATGCGAATGCAAGATCTGACCAATCTGGTTGGTTCGCAGTGGGTGATGCTGAAGAGCCTCATAGAGCGGACCAAGATCGTGACTCCCAGCCATTTATGACCCCCAGCATCAAATGCAGGAGTAGACTTACCACCGTGACCGAACGCCTGTTTGGTCACGGTATGCTCGTTTCACTTGCCGAACAAGGGCTGGTGTCCGTAAGCAATTTTATTGGGGTCATTATTCTAGCAAAGGCTCTCTCCCCGCATGACTTTGGTCTATACACACTGGCTAATACAACCTCTCTATTGGTCGCAGGGGTATGTTCGTCTTTGGTAATTATCCCAATGCGAATTTTTGGATCGACGGCACGGGAGGCACCTCAATATTTCGAGAATCAGTTTGCGTTAAACGCAGTTATAGCTCTATGTTCTGGCCTGCTTGGAGCTGTACTGCTTACATATCTAGGTCTGCCATTGTGGTCAGCCGCAGGACTTGCATGGGCGGCATTTGTTGTGCTCACCCAAATGCAGGAATTTGTGCGTGCGCGTCACGGTACGTGCTCGGACTGGCGCCACCTATTGCAGATGAGTGCAATTGGTAGCCTCGGAAGAATTTGTTTTTTGGTAGGGTTCTTTTCACTCTTCGGGTTATCTCTTGCTTCAGCTTTTACTATCGGAGCGCTTTCAGCGGGATTAGCAGTGTTCCTGGGAGTTAGACGTTGGCTTAGCGGAAGACATATCAAGATTGAATGGACGAGATGGCTTGAAAACTGGAAGTTTGCAAAGTGGCTATTTCTGGAAAGTTGTGCATATTCACTCTCAACACAGCTGTACTTCTACGTTGTGGCCCAGCACATAGACGTTGAATCGGCCGGTGGTCTTGGCGCCGTCCAAACGTTGGTGGGCACGATGAATGTCGTGTTTTTTGCTGCCGCCAACTACAGTACATCAGTTGCAAGGAGGCGGCTTCTTAATGAGGGTATTGATCGTTGGAGACAATGTTTGTACGGCATGGCTGCGATGCTAGTGGCATTTTCCTTGTTGGTCACCTTGGTCATTACCCTGTTTGCGGAAGACCTCCTGGAGGTCCTTTTTGGACACAGCTATACCCAGTACGCAGCTATTGTCCCAATTCTTGGATCCGCCATGATCTTAACCGCCGTTACGAGTGCCTTTTCGGTGGCCTTCCGTACAGTAGAAATGCCTCAAGTCGGTTTTTGGGGGAAGTGTTTGTCAGCAATTATCACGATGGTACTGGCAGTCCCACTAATTGAACACACGGGTGTTGTAGGAGCAGCTATTGGTTTTGTGATTACTCAGTTGGCTTGGATTACCGTCTATATAGCTGAAGGGTGGCTGCGTGGGCGATTAAGCGATGAGCATCTTACGAAGTGGGTGGCAAGCCGAGATCTAGATTGAAGCTTCACAGACTATAGGTTGTTTGGAGGGTGGAATCATGATGCAGACTGTTCGCGTGTTGACTGCGACATTGTTTGGAGTTGCAGCTTTTATTTGGCCTCTTGCGCTTGTCAGTGCTCAGGGAAGTGTTCCGACCGTCATTACATCGCAGATTCCTCAAACTGTGACAAAAGAATTTTTTGGTCAACATATACATTACGCCAACCGGCCTGGAGTGTGGCCAGATGTTCCATTTGGTAGCTGGCGGTTGTGGGACGCGCACGTTTCGTGGCCGCATGTACAGACTGGTCCAATCACATGGAACTTCGACATGTTGGATCGCTATGTTCAAATCGCGACAGAGAAACGTATTGAACTATTGATGCCGTTGGGCTTGAGTCCCACTTGGGCTTCGGCCCGTCCGATGGAGCCATCTGCTTATAATCAGCCCGGATGGGCAGCAGAGCCACAAAATATAGGAAGTTGGCGAGACTATGTTGAGCAAGTAGCAAGGCGCTATAAAGGCAAAATTAAGTACTATGAAATTTGGAATGAGCCGAATCTTCGTCGTTTCTTCAGTGGAGATGTCAGGGCAGTGGTTGCTTTAGCTTGTAATGCCTTTGAAGTAATAAAGCGAGTAGATCCAGAGGCTAAGGTTGTGTCTCCTTCCGCAACTTATAAAGACGATGGCATCAGATGGTTGTATGCATATTTAAATGCGGGTGGTGATAAGTGTACCGACATCGTCGGGTTTCATTTCTACACTTGGGCGCACGATCCACCCGAAGAGTTGGCACGACTCTCCAGTGAAGTGCGTAAAGTAATGAATTCGCACGGCATTGGAAGTATGCCACTGTGGAATACAGAATCCGGATGGTACATCGCCAACAGTCGGGTTCAAGTAAAGACAAAGTACAAAGTACTATCCGATCAGGAGGCTAGTGACTACATTGTTCGTGCGCATACGTTGGCTGCCGCTTCCGGTATCGGTCGGTTTTTCTGGTATGCATGGGATAATGGAACTATGGGTGGACTCATCGAACCCGATACCAAGAACTTAAAAATGGCGGCACATGCTTATGCGACAACAGTAAAATGGTTACAGGAATCAGTCGTTGAGAAGTGTAGTCGAGAAGGAAGCCTCTGGACTTGTCTGATACGGAAAGAAGGGAAAACCGGTTGGTTGTTGTGGAGCGAAAAGGGCGCCTCACTGGCGAATGTTTCTGGAATTCGCGGCGCCCATGTTATTCACTTTTTCAAATCAGGAACTGATTCAGTCACCTCGTTAGCCCCCAGCGACGGCCACATCACAGTCAATGGTTCTCCAGTGTTGCTTACCGACACGGTAGTTTGGTGACTTGAATATTTTGAGTGAAACGTAAACGGGAGAACGTGACGTGCGAGCTATTGCGCTCATTTTGGTTTTTCTACTCATAGCGAAAGACGCATCTCATCTTGGCGATCGTTTCGTCATGAGGGGCTTGGCTCAAGGAATGTGCTTGTTCGGGGGTGCGATATGGTTCCTCCGCGGAGAGATTTCTAACGTTTTCACGAAATATGCACCTATCTTGTGTTATCTGGGTGTGCTTGGGGCTTCAGCAATCTTCTCAGAATCTCCTGTGTTTGTATCGCTCCAAGTGGTGGCGTTCACGTCTGTGATTGTTTTTGCCATAGCTGCGGTGGAATGGGATCGAGAGCGCGGCATGATTAATCGAACAATCCTAGCGTCGAGTTGGTTTGCTTATTTTGTAGTCTGTGTCGTCAGCTTATTGGTAATCAAGTTCCTCCCGGATGTTGCTTACAAACGGAGCGATATCGCCGGCGGAGTACGTTTTGTTGGTGTCCTAGGGATGCCCGCAATGATGGCCGAAGCCGCAGGAATATTGCTGGGAATTTCGATTTTCGGTAGGCACCGATTGTTGCCGCGCAACAAGACAGTAATAGCGCTCGGGGTGGTGCCGGCGCTTGGGTGCTTGATTCTAACGGGAGCGAGGACTTTCTGGATCGCTACATTGGCTGCATTTGTAGTTACATCATGGTTCTATTCGAGAAATAGATGGAAAATGTTCGCCGGTGCTTTGTTTATATCGGTCATTGTGCTAGCGGCGTCAGTTGTGGCCGATGTTAGTATCTCTAAAGAGCAGACACAGAAAACGCTTAGGCCAGAATCGGTCTCTCATCTGACTGGACGTGTTGGGATCTGGGAGGAAGCGTTCGAGAAGTTTCAAGAACGCCCACTGCTCGGTTACGGTCTGTCCGCGACGGGCGCCTCGTTCATGAGTTCACGGACTTTATCCTCTAGTGAGATGGCAAGGTATAGTGCATCAGCTGTCACGATGCACAACGGCTACATCCAAGCTTTTCTTGATTCAGGAATTCTTGGAGGAGTGCTTTATGCGATTATTATCTTCATGGCATTATTCCGTTTGCTTCGACTAGACATCAGGCGACAGTTTGCTGCGGAAACATTTCTCGTTGTGTTTCTTGTGGTCTCAAATCTCGGTGAGAGCGTCATTTACACAACGGGAATGTTTCCCAGCACTCTGTTTTGGCTCTTGGCGGTATTTTCATTTGGCATCGTGAGAGTTAAAGAGCTATCCACGGACATGAATCCTTTGGCTAACAGTCTGGTGAGTGCAGAGCCAAAGATTGTACTCAACTGAGTACGGGTATGGAAGCCTAACTTTCGCGATGTTTCAATGGTCACATCCTAATGAACGTGGAAGCGGATGGGGTCGCTAATAGCTCGAACAAAGCAGATATTGGACTTGTGGCAAGCCGAGAAGCGAGTTGCTCTTGCAGCTACAGCTAGCACTAGTGATGAGGCTGGCCGCACCACTACGCTGGACTTCGATATTGCGCGTTGGACACGCTTAGAAATTCAAATGTTGTCACTTGCGAGCTAGATTTGCTTTGTGTCGCGCAAAAGAATCCATGGTTCGGTCACTTAACCAAAAAGAAGTGACTATCGTCCAAAGGCGGCTGACACATTATCGTGTCTCGCTTTTTGAGGCGATGCGCGAAAAGCTCAGGGAACGAGAAATACGACTTCGTGTATTGCATGGGACCGCTACCTCAGTCGAGACTGCGAAGAATGATTCCGGTCGTCTCGATTGGGCAGAGTTCGTTCCAACTCGTTATCTATTCGAAGACCGAGTCTGTTGGCAAGGATTTGGTTCCCTAATTCACCACTCCGATCTGGTCATCATTACACAAGAAAATAAGCTCTTGAAGAATCACTTGCTTTTGATCACACCGCACCAATTTCGGCTAGCGTTCTGGGGACATGGTGCAAACCTGCAAAGCACAAACTCAAAGAGTTTGCGGGAGCGCTTTAAGCGATGGACCACGAATAGAGTGGATTGGTGGTTTGCTTATACCGACATGAGCGCCGATCTCGTGGCGGCAACGGGATTCCAACGTGATCTGATCACCGTGGTCAATAACGCGGTAGACACCAGACAGATGAGAGAGTGGGCGCAGGGAATTGATGATGAAGAGAAGCATGCCTTGCGCCGCGAACTTGGCATCGAGGAGGTGCCCGTCGGAGTGTTTGTGGGTTCACTCTATGTCGACAAGCGTCTCGATTTCCTGTTCGTCGCGGCCGAGGCGGTTCGACGGGAGATATCAGATTTTCACCTGCTGATCATTGGGGAAGGGCCAGAATGGGAAAGGGTGCAGTCATGGTGTCGGACTCACCCTTGGGCGCGCTGGATCGGAGCGCGCTTCAGCCGCGAGAAGATGACGTATGTTTCACTTGCTCAGGTTATGCTCAATCCAGGATTAGTCGGGTTGGGTATCCTTGATTCATTTACTTGCGGAGTGCCGATGGTCACGACCGATTGCAGAGGGCACAGTCCCGAAATTGTCTACCTACGAGACGGTGTGAACGGCATCATGACAGCGAATGATGTGGGAACCTACAGCGCTGAGGTTGTGGCCCTTCTGCGCAATGGAGAAAAGCAATCCCATCTGCGAGCGGGATGCCGCATTGCCGCAGAACGATATACACTTGAAAATATGGTGCAGCGGTTCGCCGAAGGCATTACAAACTGTTTGCAAGCATCGCATTGTGACAGATGAATACAACGATCAGATCTTCCAATATATCCAGGTGTGTGTCTGTCGTAGAGGTGGAGATCGGGCTGCTTAGGCAATTCTGGCGCACATGAAGATTCTGCAAATACACAACTTTTACCGAACTCGTGGAGGAGAATGTGGTGTCGTTGATGCAGAGAAACGTCTGCTTGAGAGTCATGGCCATGCGGTCGTTCAGTTCGTGGCAGACAGTAACAATCTTGATGCAATGACGTTTTTTAAGAAGGCATCAGCGTTCTTGCAGATTCCATACAACCTCCAGATTGCTCGACAACTGAAACGCTACATTTCCGAACATAAACCGGATATTGCGCATGTCCACAATGTGTTTCCGATGCTTTCGCCGTCGGTCTATGTCGTCCTCAGGCGCAATTCCATTCCTGTAGTTCAGACTATTCATAACTACCGTTTCCTATGCCCGAACGGCTTGTTTTATGTGAACGGTAGAGTTTGTGAGGCTTGTCAAGAGAGGGGGTATTGGGAGGCGGTCAGGAAGCGTTGTGTACGAGGGAGTGTGGTGACGAGTGCGTTCTATGCATCAGCAGTTGCATGGGCCTGGCGCAGCGGGACTTTTCACTCATGCATCGATCGGCATATCGCTCTCAACGCATTTGTAGCTGAAAAACTTGTGGCGGCCGGGGTGCCAAGGGAGAAGGTCCGCATCTGCGGAAATTCTGTGAACGACTTTGCCGAAGTATTGCCCACAAAGCGAGGGTATGCACTCTATCTTGGGAGGTTGAGTGAAGAGAAAGGACTGACCACTCTTCTTGCCGCCGCTCGTACGGTGCCAGAATTACCTCTTAAGATTGCGGGGGCCGGGCCCCTCGAAATTGATCTGCGCCGTGCAGTCAGTGAGCCGGGGATGGGCCACATTGATGTCATCGGCCATGTTGCAGGAGAGGCAAAGCGCTGCCTCATTGCTGAAGCGGTATGTATGGTTGTGCCGTCTGAATGCTATGAAACATTCGGCTTATCTGCTGCTGAGTCATTATCTTTGGGAACACCGGTTATAGCAAGCCACATAGGCGGGTTGCCTGAACTTATCGACCACGGTTATAACGGGTTGCTTTTCCCAGCGAATGATACCGGTGCGTTGGCTGAATGTCTGGGCTGGATGTGTAGCAACGTGTCGAGCACACACGAGATGGCTGTGAATGCTCTCGCCAATGCGCGAAGACGGTTTTCTCCACAACGCCATCTTGAACAACTCTTGGAAATCTACAGCGACGCAATTAGAGACGCCAAAAAGACTTCAGACATTCAAGGGCAATGCGTACGGCTTTGAAGCACGGCCGTTCACTGTGAGCTGCAAATGTTACGTGTGGAGTTATTGATGATGCATCGAAAAGGTCGGTTCTTCAAGAAAGAAACCATGAAAATGTTTAACTCTAACGGAAGCGGAGCCGTCGATGCGCTCGATAAGATTGGCCAGCGTACCGGAGGACTAATTTTGGATTGCTTCATTAACGCAATCCTGTGGCAAGAAGTAATCGATACCCTTGCGCAATGGAGTAAAGAAAGACAATCGCGTTATGTCTCCGTCTGCAATGTCCATTCGGTGGTAACGGCAAAGCAGAACCCTGTCTTCCGCCGGGTCGTCAACGAGGCGGATATGGCTACGCCGGATGGTATGCCGATCGCATGGATACTGCGCAGAATTGGTTTCCCACGGCAAGAGCGTATCAATGGCCCGGATCTCATGTGGCGCCTGTGCGGGCAGGCAGAGGAGGAGGGACTATCGATATTTCTTTATGGAAGCACACCAGAAACGCTGGAACGACTGGCCACTAACTTGAGGATCGCATTTCCACAGCTGACCATTGCTGGAGTGTATTCACCTCCTTTCAGGCTCCTTTCCGATGAGGAGGAGCAAGAGATAACCGATCGCCTCAACGGTTCAGGTGCCCATATTGTTTTTGTAGGTCTAGGTTGTCCGAAGCAAGAGTTCTGGATGGCGGCGCATAGGGGAAAGGTTCGGGCGGTGATGATCGGAGTTGGAGCGGCATTTGATTACCATGCAGGCACGGTGAAGAGGGCGCCACTTTGGATGCAACAGTCAGGACTTGAATGGCTGTTCCGGTTGGTATGTGAGCCAAAGCGGCTTTGGAAGCGGTACCTCGTGACAAATTCGCTGTTCTTAACTTATCTTGGGTCCGAATTTATCAGGGCGAAACGAAACGTTTCGAGTACGTGTTAGCGTTTCAGGTCTATGCGGGGTTTTATTGTGGCAAGCAGAGGCTGCTCGGAAACTTTGCATGATCTGTTTGAGCTAACTTTCTTCCTTCCGCGTCAGTGTCCCCCGCCTTTGGCAATAACCAAAATTCCGCGCCAGATAATCCAAAGATCTAACATCAGTAGTTCTAATGAGGACCGCTTCATGTATTGCTCCACGTACTCATATTCGTAAATCGGTTTACCCATCTCTGGTGTGCCTTTGTTAACATGCCCCAACCCCAACATGCCCCCTCGCAGTAGAAAGCGTGAGATGTTCCCCTGCGCACGATCCCGCTTATAATGCAACACCGATAGAGGGCGTGGTCCCACAATGCTCATATCACCAATGAGGACGCTATAAAACTGGGGTAATTCGTCCAGGTAGAATTTCTTTACAAACCGACCGATGTACGTTCGGCTATCAGGCGTCCATTCCGCGGAATACGCAATCCAGTCATGTCGCTTGGCCCCTTCAGGATCAATGTATTTTACTTTGATGAGACGGAGTTTATATTTCGGTATAATTCTACCCGCACTTACGGCGTTGTAATAAAAAAACATCGGGCCGGCATTTTCAGGAATCAGCCAACCTTCAATGAGGTAGGCAATCTTGAGCAGTAAGAGAATAGGTGCAGCCATCAACACCATGATTGCTGCGACTACCCTGTCAAAGGCCACTTTGATGAATCGCGCTGATAGCGGCTCAGTCATCTCAAACAAATAACGATACTTCTGTCTAATTCCATCAGTGGGCGGCTGGTAAGGAAAAGCTTCCCTGGGTTCCAGCGTTTTCTTTATGTCGATTGTTTGTTCTGCAATTGCCATGGGCACGATTGTGTGGCAATGCAAAAAAACTGTCCAAAGAAATCGAATTTTGAAAGGTAGAGGGGCTCCGGAAATTCGGAGAATATGAGGTAAGTGGGAGCCTGTTATTTCATTCGTTACACCCACATACCTGGAATGGTGGGACACTACTGTTTATCTATATAAGGTCAAGTGCAATAGGTAGTTTTTTCCACCCCGCACATAGCCATTACATATTTGGACACCGCTGCAGCACTATACACACAGCTGGCGATGTAGGTTTTGGTCGTCCTCCTTAGTTTTCAGTCACATACTAACTGCATTAGGTGGTCTAGTATTTGCTGAACATCCCCCCGTTCATACGTGTCCCCAATGTACCAATTTCTAGAAGGAGTGATGATATGCAGTTGATGAAACGATGGTTTAGTAGAGGAGTTATCCTGCCGGCTGCCGCGGTGTGTGCCCTCTCGGTTCCGATCACTGCAGCGCAGGCAGCTCTGGTGAACTATTCATTCAACGGAAATATCAGCAACATCAGCGGTGCGTTGCTTTCGCCAACAATGAATCTCACCTCTTCGGTTTCCGGCTCTTTCCAATTTGAAAACACCACCGGCGGGACGACGAGTCCGCACGTTGGTAATTTCCCAGGAGCGGTGACTGGATTGGTTGTCAACATCGGTGGCTATACTGCATCCTATACGGCAGGAGCGAATGCCGTTACCCTGTTCGACAATGTGGGGTTTGGCGATCGATGGCGCTTAGCCACCGATGTGACCGGTGGAGCATTGCCTAGCGGATATTCGGCCGTTCGGTTTGACTTGCAGCTGGATCATGACACAAGTGGTGCATTCACAGGCACGAATCTGCAAGATCCTCCGAGCCTCGCATCGCTGACGGGCACAAGATGGCGGGTCATCTTTGAGGACGCTACTGGTAATACCGTCAACGTGCGTGGAGCGATTAGTCAGCTGACGGCGGTTCCGCTGCCGGCGGCGGCAGTTTTGTTCGGTATAGGTCTCATTTCATTGGTAGGTCTTGGTGCAGGAGGGTTGCGCAATCTTCACGGGTCTAGAAGTAATGAACAAGTGCATCAAGTTTCATGAGCCGCGGAAGCCGGTAGGTAGCCCCACATAAGCCTTCTCCCGAAGATCCCCGCCGGGAAGGCGGGGATCTCCAGTTTATTCCTTCTCCACTAACAATATGTCTGGCACGCCGGAGCAAAATAAAATTGCGCTGGTTATGACCCGAGGTAAACAACTTTCCCACGTCAGCCAACTCAAGAAGGCGTGCTGCAGTACTGATTCCAGCATGACTGCGTCGATACATGAGACTTTTTCGAACTGATGAAGATTGGTCGCACGCCTCATCTGAAATTAAAACGCCCCATGAATTTACCGTGTAGTTCTTCTTGGCGGCGATTCTCAAGGTCTAGAAGGTCTGTTCGGCTATCCTATATCGATGGGACATGAACGCATCGGGCTTCGATCCGACCTGGCAATAGACATCAACAATCTGTTCGCCCAAGGCTTCGATTGCTTCATGGGTCACTCTTTCTTCGAACTCGTCGAATCCATCTCACTCTCAGTGGTGCTCTCGACGTTAGAGGCAATGGTAGTTATTGCCGCGCTTACATGGCTTATACAAAACTGAACAAAGGTGCACTCGGACAGCAACAGTTGATGCTACCAGGCGCTATCGCCTCTCTTATTTTCCAGTGATATGTAAACCTAGATCGGATGGTCTGGGATTTGCTGCTCATCACTTGTTAAATCAACATTTAGAAGTAAAGGTGACATGCGGATGATGAAACGGTGGGTAAAGAATGGATGCATCCTGACCGCTGCTGCGGTGTGTGCTTTTTCGATTCCAATAGCCGCAGCGCAGGCAGCCCTTGTGACATACTCATTTAACGGCAGCGTCGATGATCCGATGCATCCGGTCTCTGGTTCATTCCAATTTGATAATGAGACGGGCGGGAAAGGTGGTGTCTATAACGGCGCGGTAACCGGCTTTACTCTGAATATAGGAGGAGTCATCGGACATACCTCTTCTTTCAGGTTGGGACCAAATGCCGTAACGATTTCTCAGAACATTGCTCTGGCCGGTGGCAGTGGTAATCGGTGGGAACTGGCGTCCTCCGTTACTGGCCCTAATCTTCTTACGACCAACTATAAGCCGTACGATTTTGATCTTCGTCTCGACCGTGTAGGAGGATTGTTTTCTGATACAAGCCTTCAGAATCCGCCTAGCTTGGGCGGAATCACTAATCCGACGACCGGCCGATGGCGGCTCTTTTTCGAGGATGTGAACGGTAATCCGGCCGTGTTTCTCGGATCAGTAACCAGTCTGACGGCCGTGCCGTTGCCGGCAGCGGTGCTGCTCTTCGGAGCGGGATTGATTTCGTTAGTCGGTCTGGGTGCCGGAGGTTTGAGAAATTTGAGAGGAACCCAGGCGTAGTCACAAACCTCGCTTCCGATGGGGCTTGATACCAATCTCTGGGTATCAAGCCCGTTCTTTCTTGGAAATCCATCGACAGGTTGCAGGTTGCCATAGATAATCAGATTTCGCTCCGCGCTCTTCTGGATCGATGTAGCTCATTTGGCTCATTCCTCATCATCGTTTGAGTGACTCTGTCTTATGGCTAACAATCGCTATCTCATCTTCACCTCAGTCCTCGTCGTGGCGCTATTGGGCTACATGTATGCGGAGAGTCTTGCCTATTTGCTCAGCCGGTGGTTGGGCACCGAGGATTATAGCCACGGAATATTCGTTCCTTTCATTAGCGGGTATTTGATCTGGCAATGCCGGCATCGTCTGACTCGAGTTGCGAAAGAGAAGTCGTGGTGGGGTCTTGCTGTCATTGCGTCGGGGCTTGTCCTGTACGTGGTCGGGGAATTGTCCACACTGTTTGTCATCCTTCATGTCTCCTTGTGGGTGGTACTTGTCGGGTTGGCCATCACACTGCTGGGGATTCGTGGGGCCCGAGTCATCGCGTTTCCTCTTGGGTATCTGCTCACTGCCATCCCTCTACCGATGTTCTTCTACGCCAGTCTGTCGAGTCAGTTGCAGTTGTGGTCGTCGTCTCTCGGCGTTGGGTGCTTGCAGTTGGTTGGTGTCATGGCCTTCCGTGAGGGCAACGTCATCGATTTGGGGCCGGTGCAACTTCAGGTCATCGAAGCGTGTAGCGGGATTCGATATCTGCTACCACTAACGTCTCTTGCGCTGCTCTGCGCGTACTTATTCAAAGACAGGATGTGGAAACGAGTGGTGCTCGTTTTCTCTTCGATTCCGATCTCGATCATGCTGAATGGTTTCCGGATCGGCATGATCGGGGTGTTGGTCGAACTTTATGGGAGGGGGGCTGCAGAAGGCTTCTACCATCTCTTCGAAGGGTGGGTCATTTTCATGGTGAGTTTTGGGCTGCTGATCATGGAAGTGGCGCTATTGGCAAAGCTTGGAGCCTCTGTGCCGAAGAAATCTTGGTCTGAACGCTTGACGTGGAGAGAGCAGGATGTAGAGACCGACCATGAAGTCGGGTTCAAGATTCCACAGACGAAGTTCTTCTCCCCGAGTCCCGCTTATCTATGCAGTGTGGCTTTGTTCGCGCCGTTCACGCTTTTTTCGACGGCATTCATGGATCGTGAGGAGATGCCTCCCCCGCGAGCGCCATTCATTGATTTCCCGATGCAGATCAACGGATGGGGAGGCCAGCCTTTTCCGCTCGAGCAGCAGTACATCGACGCACTGCGCTTTGACGATTACGTGCTGGCCGATTACCGATGGAAGAAGGAGCAGCCTGTTAATTTTTATGCGGCGTACTATCGTTCGCAGCGGAAAGGACAGTCGGCTCATTCGCCGCAGAGTTGTCTTCCCGGTGGGGGCTGGGAGATAGCCTCCATGACTCATAAAGAGCTGCCGTCGTCAGGACTCATGCGGCAACCGGTCATGGTCAATCGTGCCGTCATTCGTAAAGGTGATCAGAAGCAGATCGTTCTGTACTGGTTCAAGCAGCGCGATCGATATCTCGCGGACGAGTATTTGGTCAAGTTGTATTTGCTGTGGGATGCCCTATCTCGGCAACGAACCGACGGCGCGCTGGTGAGATTGGCATCGCCGGTGGGGCCAGGGGAATCGGAGGCGGTGGTGGATCAACGTCTTCAAGAATTCGCGGCTCAGGTTGGACAAGAGCTGAGCCGGTTTGTGCCGGATTGACCCGGTGCCGAGCATGATTTGTAGGTCTACTGATGATGAATGAGCTTTTCTTCAGTTCTATGACGGCCTTACTGGTGTGCATGGCACTGATTCCTCCGTTACGGCTGGTGGCCGAACGGTTTCAGGTGATGGATTTACCCGGAGAGCGAAAAGTGCATGAGCATCCTGTTCCGCGGGTGGGGGGCCTCGCGTTTGCCGTCGGCGCATGCGCTTCAATTGCCTGGTGGGGGGCGAGAGATGCGACGACATTCTCGGTGTTGTTGGGCTGTCTGATTATTGTGTCGTTCGGCGTATGGGATGACCGTGTCAACCTCGGCTACCGAATGAAACTGGTTGGACAACTGTTGGCTGCCCTTGCCGTCGTCTTGTTCGGGGACATCAGGTTTACCACGCTACCCTTCTTGCCTGAGATCGAAGCGCCGGCATGGGCCGGGATGCTCGTGACCGTCGTGTTTCTTATCGGCGTGTCAAACGCGGTCAATTTGACGGATGGATTAGACGGCCTGGCCGGCGGATTGTCCTTCTTAACGCTCAGTGGGATCGCCTATTTGGCCTATCTATCCAGTGACTCGACTGTCCTCATACTCACCGTACCTTTTCTTGGGGCCCTCTTGGGATTCTTGCGATACAACACCTATCCCGCCCGAATATTTATGGGAGACGGCGGCAGCCAACTTTTGGGGTTCATGATGGGTGTGCTAGCCGTCTTGCTGACGGATTCGTCACGCGGTCCGTTCAGTCCGAGTCTTGCTCTATTTCTATTGGGGTTGCCGTTTCTGGACACGATTGGTGTCACAGGCCAGCGGGTGGCCGAGGGACGTTCTCCGTTCATCGGCGATCGAGCCCATATCCACCATAAGCTCTTGCGAGTGGGATTGACCCATTATGAAGCGGTGACCGTG
Source organism: uncultured Nitrospira sp. (assembly GCA_964465695.1). Taxonomy (GTDB): domain Bacteria; phylum Nitrospirota; class Nitrospiria; order Nitrospirales; family Nitrospiraceae; genus Nitrospira_D. The sequence goes on along the minus strand of CAYXKP010000016.1, from coordinate 27,270 downwards.
ATTTATCTGATACAGGCGACCATGTTGGGGATGGCCTATCTTCTACGGTGGCAGTCCGACCAGCTGATCTTACCGCTCTATCTGGCACTGGCCATCTCAGTACTGATGCTTTTTATTGCGGCTGGACGGGGATTGCTTTCTGCTCCGGTCTCACGTGAAGGTCCTTTCATCTCCAATGCCGCCATCACACGGCTTGTGAGCGGTCCATGGCTGACCGACTTGCCGATCCAGTTTCTGGCTATAGCCGTCCCGCTCTTCCTGGTCGCACAGGTCTTCCTCCCATCCAATGTGCCTAACGACGTGGGGTACGTATCAATCGCGCTTTTCGGGATTGTCTTGGTTGGTCTCTCGTGCTCTTCACGGGTTGCTCCCTATTTTGTGCGCGGAGGGCTCTACGTGGGAACCACGTTCCTGTTGTACGTCTGCGACGGGCCTCGACCGGGGGCCGTATCCGCTGTCGCAATGGCCCACAATGTGTTTTTTGTCATCGTCGCCGTCATGGTGCTGTTGAGTCTTCGTTTCAATCAGGAGAGCCGATTTCAGACGACCCCGCTCGATTATTTGATGGTATTTATGGCCGTCACATTCCCACTGCTTCCGGAGGTCAGTGCCGATATTTCCCATTTGGGCGTCTTCGCCGCCAAGTTGATGGTGCTCTTTTTTTCGTTTGAATTGCTGCTCCATGCATTTTCCAGTCATGTCCGACAGTTGGGACTCGTCTCGCTCTGGATTCTTTTCGGACTCGGAATTCGGATTTTGTTGTAGCGGACCCAGTTACGTAATAACCTAGCCCCATGACACCAGCGGCATTTCAGCACAACGGATGTACGCGGACTTTCAGTACGCGCATGAAGATCGCCATCGTTCTTCTGTCGGCGGCCGCATGGACCTCGTGTGGCGGCCCCGAAGAACGTAAGGCAAAGTACTTTGCTCGCGCCAATGAGTACATCGAGGCGGCGAATTATTCCAAGGCGAGAGTGGCCTTGAGGAATGTGCTGAAGATAGACCCGAAGGATGCGGATGCCTATGTCCTCTTTGCTCACGTTGAGGAGAAGGAAAAGAACTGGCGCAATGCGATTCAGCTCTATCAAGAAGCCGCCAGACTTGATCCGGGACATACCGCAGCGTTGATTGCGCTGGGGAAGTACTATTTGGAAGCCAGGTTGACCGAACGTGTGGCGGAAACGGCAGACGCCGTCCTGAAGAAGGAACCAAAACATCCTCAGGCTCATGCACTGAGGATTGCGTCGCAGGCGATGACGGAAGAAGCCATTTCTTCGGCGATTCCCAGCGCCGAGGCATTGGCGAGGGAGTTTCCGACAGAACCGGATGTCGCCATCCTCCTCGCTACACTGTACGACCAGCGCCGGCGATATCGTGATGCCGAGGTGACGTTGCGACGTGCCTTGGAAGCTCATCCGAGAGATCTGGATCTTCTGAACAATTTGAATACGGTCTTGACCCGGGCTAACGACGTTGTCGGCGCGGAGACGGCCATTCGCCGAATGATTGAAGCCGAACCTGAGTCCATGGATCATCGACTGAGGCTGGTTCGCTTCTATGTCCAACAGGCCGCCTACGATAAAGCGGAAGCGGTTCTGCGTCACGCGGTGGCGCTCGACCCGAACAGCGAACAGCGTCGTCTTGTATTGGCCGACTTTTTATTGAGCAGGAAAAACGTTGCATCCGCCGAACAAGTATTGTTGGAGGCTACGGCCCAGTTGCCGTATTCAAGCCACCTTCAATTCGGCCTTGCCGCGCTTTACAAGAAGACCGGGCAGGACACAAAAGCACGTGATCGCTATGCCGCGTTGGTTCAAGAGCATACGGATAAGTCGGTCAAGCTGGAAGCAAAGGTGAAGCTGGCGGAGATGGACTTCCAGGCCGGTAAGCAGATCGAGTCGGAGCTGCAAGTGCAAGACGTGTTGAAGGAAAATCCCCGCTCCTCGGACGGTCTAGTTCTTTCAGGACGAATGGCTTTGGCAAAGCGGAATGGAAAAGACGCGGTTCAGGCCTTTCGCACGGTCTTACACGACCGGCCGGAATTGGCAACGGTTCATTATCTCCTTGGCCAGGCCTATCAGCTCACCGGAGATGTCAACTTGGCGAAAGAGAGTTTTGAGCGGGCCGTGGCTCTGTACCCAGACCAAGTGGAAGCCAAACGTTCCCTGGCGGTATTGGAAAGTAAAAGCGGACAGTACCGGCAGGCACGTGCTCGGCTGGACGATCTGCTGAAACAACGGCCCGATGATATTGTCGCCCTGGACATGCTGATGACACTGGACTTAGTGATGAAAAACTGGTCTGGAGCGGAACAGACGTTGGGACGGATCCGTCACGTCGAGGCGGGAAGTCATACGACATTGATGGCTGAAGGGCGACTTTACGAGGCACGACATCGCTGGAATGACGCGATCACTGCGTATGAGCGTGCGGCAGCGTTGGTCCCGAACGAGCCCGAGCCTCTCTTTGCCCTCGTGAAACTTGAAACGGCTCAAGGCCACAAGGCCCGATCGCAGGCACGTTTGGAAACGCTCCTTGCGGCTCATCCGGACCATCCCTTCGCCCATGGATTGCTGGGAGAAGTATTGTCTCTCTCCAGAGCGCATGAAGCGGCGGTATTTCACTACCGCGAAGCTGTGAAATTGAATCCCAAGTGGATCACGCCTTGGCTTAATTGGGCGACCTTGTCATTGTCCCGGAAGAAACCGGATGTGGCCGTACAGGCTGTACAAGAGGGCATCAAGCTCAATCCGGATAGTGAGGAATTACACATGCTCTTGGCCTCTGCGCATTCCGAGCAAGGGCTGACCGACCTCGCTATGGCCGCATATGAGACGACCTTACGGCTTAATCCTCGAAACCTGCTGGCGGCGAATAATCTGGCCGTCTTGCTCGTCGACCACAAGGGTGATGCATCGAGTTTACAAAAGGCCTTCGCGCTGAGTCGGGATTTTGAAAAGGAGGCCCCGCATCCTCTCTTTATCGATACGCTCGGCTGGGTGCGATTCAAAATGGGTCAACAGGAAGAAGCGATTCGGTTGATGAAAAATGCCGTCGCCAAGGCACCGGAGATTTCGGTCCTGAATTATCATCTTGGGATAGCCTTCTTTCAGTCCGGCAAAGGGGCAGAAGCCCGTGCGTATCTTTCAAAGGCGCTCAAGAATTCCGATACGTTTGAAGGACGACAGGAAGCAGAGCGAATCCTCGCGCAAATAGGGGGGTAAGGGCATCCCATGTCTCGTTCTGTTCAGCCGGTGATAGGTGTGCTGCTCATGGTGACAGCGATAACAGTACCTCATTCGCACGTTCGGGCTGGCGAGGTTATGACTGCCGGATTGGTATCACAAGTCGAGCCGGGGTACCGTCTTGGTGCAGAGGATATTATGCTCGTGTCGGTGTGGAAGGATGAACAGCTGACGCGAGAAGTCGTCATCCGTCCGGACGGGATGTTTTCGTTTCCCCTTGTGGGCGATATTCAAGCCGAAGACCGAACGGTCGAGGAGATTCGTGGCGATCTCGTGAAGCGTCTGACCAAGTATATCCCCAATCCCAATGTTTCCGTGGCAATCACAAAAATCGTCAGTTACAAGGTCTACGTCGTCGGGCGAGTGAATAAGCCGGGTGAGTACTTGATCGGCCATTACACGGACGTGCTGCAAGCCCTCAGCCTTGCCGGTGGCCTGACTCCGTTTGCCGCCGAGAACGAGATCAAGGTTATGCGGCGAGTAAGAGGAGAACAATATGCCATTCCCTTTCGCTATGGAGATGTTCGGAAGGGCAGGGACTTGGAGCAGAACATCATTCTCCAGCGCGGTGACGTCGTCATGGTGCCCTGACTGTCGCGATCATGCCACCCAGCTGCGAGCGGAGATGCCTGATTTGGAGCCGAAGGAGTACCGTCTGCATTCTTTTCGTCGGGCTAATCATCGCGTTTGACTTTGCACCACAAAGCGAGGCAGCCGAGTGGTCGCTCTCGCCGTCCGCCGGAGTCAAAGGAGTTTATAACAGCAACTTGCTCTTGACCCCATTGCCTCACGACGACACCTATGGATATTGGGTCACGCCGGCTACAGAATTTGCCGGAAAAACGGAGCGTTTGGATGTCAGTAGCCGCATTGCTGCGGATGTCGTCGGATATTTCGGTGGGGAGGAGAGACAATTTACAAATGTCTTTGCTCCGTTGTCCATACAGTATAAGACCGAAAAGGATCTCCTCGGTTTCTCTGGAGGATTCATTCGCGACAATACGCTGCTCAGTGAGTTACAGGAGACCGGAGTCGTCCTCCAATTCACCCAACGTAACCAATGGACGGCGAATCCTTCTTGGACCAGACGTCTGACGGAAAAGTTGTCGGTTCAGTCCGGCGTTCAGTTTTCGGACACGATGTATGAGAGTCATAGGTTAGTTGACCATCGAGTGGTAGGCGGGTCTGGTGGATTCCTATATCAACTGAGTGAGCGGGGCCAAATCCAATTATCGGGGTCGTATGTTCACTTCCGCACGACTGACTCCCAATTTGGATTCCGAGCCGATTTCCCCGGGATCAACATGAGTTTCACGCATGCCTTTGAAGAATCGCTGACAGGCACCGTCTACGGCGGTCCAAGATTTTTGTCGTCTACATCACAGATTCAGAGTGGTGACATCTCGGCTCGCGATACGGTGTGGTTGGCGGGAGCGAGTATGACGAAGAAATTTGAACGGGCGACTCTGCGAATGTCCTTCGCCAGGGATCTTGTACCAAGCGGATTCGGATTGCTTATCCAGACCAACCGAGGAGAATTATCCGGTTCATACGACATCTCAGAAACCTTGGCCTGCTCGCTCAATGTGGCGGGCGTTCTTACCTCAGGCAAGACACAGGCGACCATCGGTGGGGCATTTCCTGATAGCAGCTATATCAGCCTGACGCCGAAGCTATCATGGAGGTTTCTCGAATGGTGGCAGGCAGAGGTGTCGTACATGTACCGATGGCGCGACGTGGACACTGCGGCAGATTCAGCCCGGTCCCATGCGACGACCTTCATGGTGACGTATTTTCCTCCAAAACTTTGGTTTTCTCACTAAGACCATGACACAGACACACGTTCCATCCCAGGCATCCGACCCTACCATGGGCTTGAAGGATTACATTGCGGCCTTTCACCGCCGTCGAAAGCCTATCCTTGTGACCACCCTGGGTTTATTGGCGATATCTCTGACGTTGGCATTTGTCTGGCCGCCGACCTATAAGTCGACAGCTACTATATTAATTGAGGAGCAGGAGATCCCCACCGACCTTGTGCGATCGACTATCACCAGTTACGCCGATCAACGGATCGAGACCATCAAGCAACAGGTGATGAGCCGCACGACGCTTTGGAAAGTGGTCGAGCAGTTCGGTCTCTATCAAGACCAGCGGAAGAACAGCCCGATTGAAGAGATCGTCAAACGCTTCGTCAAGGACATTGAGGTGGAAGTGATCAGCGCCGATGTCGTGGACAAGCGCACGCAGCATGCGACCAAGGCCACCATCGCCTTTACCGTGGCGTACCAAAACCGCTCCCCAGAATTGGCTCAGAAAGTGGCGAACGAACTGACCAGCTTGTTCTTGGGCGAAAACTTGAAGAGCCGTGAACGCCAGGCTCAGGAAGCCACTTCGTTCCTTCAGCAAGAAGCGGAGAATCTTGCTCGGCACATCAGCGAGATTGATGAAAGAATCGCGGCGTTCAAACATCGCGCCAACGGGGCGCTTCCGGAGTTGATGCCGCTCAATCAGCAGTTGATGAACCAAGCCGAGCGGGAGTTGATGGACGTTGACCAGCAGGTCCGAAGCCTTGAAGAGCGTAAAACGTATCTCGAAGGTGAATTGGCGACGATCAAACCGAACACCCCGATCTTGTCCGTGACAGGCGAGCGAATTTTGGATTCGACTGAGCGCTTGCGGGCTCTCCGCGCCGAATATGCAGGCGCCTCCGCGAATCTGTCCCCGGATCATCCCGATATGATCAGGATGAAACACGAGATTGAAGCGTTGGAAAAAGAGACCGGGCAACTTCCAGATGCAGAGGAAGCCTCGAAGCGACTCATCGATGCACGGGCAGCGTTGGTTGGCGACCTAGAACGGTTGGGGAACGAGCACCCCGATGTCGTGCAAGCCAGAAGAAAAATCTCCGCGCTTGAACGAGAGGTCCATCGACTCAGAGCTGTTCCAAGCAAGACGATTATTCTGCGTCCGGAAAACCCGGCGTATATCAATCTTCAGGCCCAGCTGAATTCCGCGACATCTTCGTTGGAGGCGTTGCGAAAAACGCGTCTGGACATCAAACGCCGACTGCAAGAGTATGCGACACGCCTGGAAAAGGGGCCGGAGATCGAGCCGGAGTACCTGGTGCTGACCCGGGATCGAGATACATCGGGTCAAAAGTATCAAGAAATCCGCTCGCGATTGTTAGAGGCGAAGGTGGCTGAAGGCTTGGAAGTCCAGCGAAAGGGCGAGCGATTTTCTCTGATCGATCCACCCAGTCTCCCGGAAAAGCCGTATAAGCCCAATCGTTTAGCCATCGTACTTCTTGGATTTATCCTTGCCGTCGGTGGCGGAGTGGGCTTAGGGGCTGTGGCCGAGTCGCTCGACCATTCCATCAGGACGCCGGATCAGCTCGTTGCCTTAACGCAGCATTTTCCCCTGGCCGTGATTCCATTTATGCCGAATGAAGCGGATGTATCGCACGCGAGGTTACGACGGAGAGTGGTTCAGACGGCTGGAATAAGCGCCCTTGCCACTGCCCTCGTGCTATTGCACGTGTTTGTCGCTCCTTTGGATGTACTGTGGTTTACCGCATTAAGACGCTTGGGCATGGAGTAACGCAATCGCAACATGGATCGTATTCGTACTGCGCTTGAACTGTATAAAGATCTGAAAGGCTCCTGCTCTCACGGAGAGAGCCCGAAGCGGGCTGCCGGGTCTGCACCGCCGCCGATCACCTATACACGAACGAGATCTCTCAGTATTCCGCATGCTGTTCTCCGCGGGCATCGAGTCATGGCGGCTCATAGCAAAGGCCCGTTCGTCGACGCATACAAAATTCTGCGAACCCAGGTCACGCAGCGACTTCGGGAGAACGGGTGGAATGTGGTGGGAGTCACGAGCCCAGGTTACGGCGAGGGCAAGACATTGACGGCCGTCAATTTGGCCGTGAGCCTTGCCATGGAAACGACTCAGACGGTGCTCTTGGTGGACTCGGACCTTCAAGATCCTACGGTGCATCAGGTTTTCGGCCTGAAGGACTGTCTCGGTCTTGCCGACTATTTGTTGGACGATCAGCCTGTGGAGGATCTCCTCCTTCATCCCGGAATCGGGCGATTTGTCTTGTTGCCGGGAGGGCGGGCGATCTCAAATTCCACAGAAATCTTGACCTCGCCCAAAATGGTGGCCTTGGTTGAGGAGTTGAAGCATCGGTATCCCTCCCGAGTCGTCATATTTGATCTCCCTCCATTGCTCCATACGGCGGATGTCCTGGCCTTCTCCCCATACACAGACGCCCTTCTGATGGTGGTTGAGGAGGGAAAGACGACGGGTGAAGAGCTGCGACGGGCTCTGACCTTGGTCAAGCATTCACGACCTGTTCTGGGAACGGTATTAAATAAAGCCGGCCGATCATCTCTGACTCTCTCCGAGATGACGGCTATGTTGGCCACTTAGATGGCGATGTCGTCCAGCGAGCGACGTACCGATGTATGAAGCATTCTACCAGTTCAAGGCTAAGCCGTTCTCGCTCCTCCCTGACAGCAGCTTTCTCTACCCCGGGTCCGAACATCAGGCCGCCTACAGTTTATTGGAATACGGTATTCTGAGCCAGGCACCGTTCATGGTGCTCACCGGCGATCCCGGCATGGGGAAAACATCCCTTTTGCAGAAGCTTATCGCTGAGCATGGAAGCAGGCATAAAATCGGGCTGGTCACCAATGCCCGCTACGATATCGAGCAGCTCCTGCCGTGGATTCTGTTGTCCCTGGGGTTATGCACCAAGCGCCTAGACCCGATCGAGGCCTACCATATCTTTTCAGAGTTTCTGTCTCAAGAATCAAAACGTTTGCGACGGGTCATTCTCATCGTTGATGAAGCTCAAAGTCTGGGGGCTGAGTTGCTCGAAGAACTCCGGCTGCTGTCGAACATGAACGATGACAAGACCTTGAAGCTGCAGATCATTCTTTCAGGCCAACCCGATCTCCATGCGCTGCTTCAGCGTATCGATATGACTCAATTCGCACAGCGGATCGTCGTCGACTATCACTTGAAACCACTCACTGAAATCGATACCGCCAACTGTATTCGCCATCGAATACGAATCGCCGGTGGGCATCCATCTCTCTTTACGAACAAAGCTTGTGCATTGGTGCATCGATTGAGTCGGGGAAACCCACGACTGATCAATCAAGTAGCAGATATCGCTTTGACCTACGGGTACGCCGAGCAAGCAAGAGTCATTACCTGCAAGCTGGTCGCTCAAGCGGCCCTTGATCGAAGCAAGGGAGGAATCCTTCCCCTTGCCGCGAAAGAAGAATTGGGCGATCTGGCGACGTCGCCGGAGGATCCCGAGGAACCGGATGATCCCATCCCCAGTCCTGAGCCCAGCACGATACCCACAGATTCATCCGAAGGATGTCCGGTGAGCTCTCCAAAGGAAGATTATGTGAAGGGGATGGCGCTCAAGGAGGAGGGGCGATTCAAAGAGGCAGTAGAGTTATTTCATTCGGCGGCCAGGGACAAGTCAATGTGGTTCAAAGCCTATTCACAAGTCGGACTGTGTTACGTCAAAGTCAAAGAACATCATGCTGCGATACAGGCGTTCCGTACTGCTCTGGATGATCCCGCGGCACAGCAGCAAGAGAGACTGGACGTGCTCTATGTATTGGGTCGTAGTCTCGAATCCGTGGGGAAAGCCGGCCAAGCGCTAGCGGCCTACCATCAAATCATTCATATAACTCCGACGTTTAGAGATGTCGCGAATCGCCTGCAAGAATTGCAACAGATTCCAAAGCACTCCGGTCACAAGAGAAAGTCTTCCTCGGACCGTCGCTCGTGGTTCGGTAGCGTGGTAAGTGATATTCGGCGTATTCTTATCGGCAGCCCGCAGTAGACAGGCTTATACCTCTCGGTCTTTCCCATCTCATTGGCGTTCAGAGTGGTCACCGGTAGACAGCCTGACATGGTACGCGTAGTGCGATCTCGGATCCGCATGAGGTAGTTTTTCCTTTCTTTCTACCTAAACGATGCGATTTCTGCTTTGATTTACGAGTGTTGTCGGTGATTGCGAGGAGTCAAGAGAACATGTCCGATTCGATCAAGGGCTCGTCCGACCTCGAAGTGAGCCCTGCAGAACGCTATGAGCGGGGGATCGCGCTGAAAAACGCCGGGCTGCACAAGGCCGCAATCGACCAATTCGAGATGGCGGCAGTGGATCTATCCTTCTCCGTCAAGGCCTATGCTCAAATGGGACTTTGTTATAAATTGTCCGGTCGCTACGAGGGCGCCATCACGGCTTTTCAGAAGGCACTTAAGGCCGCACCGGCGTCGTCAAAGGAAACCGTTCAGATCCTCTATGTCCTGGGGCGCACGTTGGAATCATTGGGGCGTGTGGCCGAAACGTTGGAAGCCTACCGTTGGATCAGGCGGGAGGATGCGGCATATCGCGATGTGGCTGAACGTATTGAGCGGCTCAGCTCCCGTCGCCCAACACTCGCTACGAAAAAGAGCCGGTAGGGCAGCCACTAAGCGGCAAAGCTGCTCGCAATTCGTAGTCGAATCCTCGCCGACGCAGGCAGATCAATTCTTGTCGACTGAGTTCATCAACGACCGAGAACACTTGATTCCAGGTGAACTCGGGAAGATAGGACAGAAGTTCCTCAAGTCGGTTATGTCGCCCGTCTTGAACGATGGCCAGCAACTTCGCCGAAGCCTGCTGAGTCATGGCAATCCTCCATAATCGTACATGTCATGGTGAAGAATATCGTCACCTCCTTCTGACCTGATGCGAGGGTATCGAGCGACCGTTCCAAAATTGTCACCGCCACGTAAAACTTCTGTTAATTGCAACGGGCTTCTATGGTAGGCTCTTGTCCCATCAGATGAAGAGGTGGGTATGGTCTGTGTGCTGGTTCGTCACGGAATTGCTGTAGAGCCTGACGAATGGGAAGGAGCGGAGGAAAATCGTCCTCTCACGGAGAAAGGAAAGAGACGTGCACGGCAGGCTGCCCAAGGGTTGGCCGCACTTGACTGTATGCCGACCCATCTGTTTACGAGCCCGTTCGTACGGGCTTACGATACGGCGAAGCTGCTTCGTGCGGTCATCTGTCCCATGTTGAAGGTCGAGGCACGTGAAGAATTGGCTGTCGGATCGAAGCCTGAGCGGGTAATTGGATTGTTCCATACGCTTCCGACGGATGCCGTGGTGCTTTGTGTGGGGCATGAGCCACTGCTCGGCGAAGTCGCAGGTCTGCTGCTCTGTGGGAAAGCCCTTCTCAACTTTCCGCTCAAGAAAGCCGGTGCGGCTCGTGTTGAAGCAGAGGGTGTTTTGCAGCCGGGTCGAGGGCGGCTGAGCTGGTGGTTTCAGCCCATGCAGTTACGGGCGCTGGGCAAGCGAGCATATGGCAAGAAACGGATTGAACGCCCTTAAGAGTGGGCTGCGTCGGTATTGGGTTTGTGGTTCTGCAGAACCGGGAGAATATATCCACGGAGCTCGTCCTGGATCTCTTCTGGAGACTTTCGCGCATCGACGACATTGAAGCGAAATTCCATCGCCATTTTGTCGAATTCTTCGATCAGCAGCGATTGGTATTTTTTGAAACTATCGTAAAGATCTCCTCCGAGACGGAGATCCATTCCGGATTCCCAGTAGTTCATTCCGGTGGTCTCGATGACTCGGAGCGCCAGGGTTTCGACATCGATACGCAGGTAACAGACCAGGTTTGGAATCAAGGCAAACCCGAACACGTCACGGATCCATTTGCGGTCCGCGCTCCGCACAAAATCGCGTGCGAAGGCCGTGTAGATATACCGATCCGCCAAGACGACGAATCCGGATCGGAGAGCCGGAATAATCTGATGTTCGAGGCGATCGGCGAAATCCGTCGCATACAGCAGACTGAGCGACCAACGATCGAGGATATTGCCGGCTTTCGCCATTTCGATGGTTTTGGACATGAGATTTGAACGCGTCCAGCCGGTCGTCATCACTCCGTACCCCTGGACTTCCAGCCACTCCTGCAGCATTTCGATGTGAGTCGATCGGCCGACTCCGTCGGTTCCCTCGATGGCGATCAGCTTGCCTTTAAGGTCACTCGGATCGAGATACTTCAAACCGTCTCCAAAAAAGCGTGCGTCGCCCATAGGTGCCTCGTCGTGGTTTATAGCCGCGGAGCGCCTCTTCGACCAGCGCCCGCATGTGTTCCTGTTGCGTCTCGATATCTTGGGTCGCATCCATCGTCAACAGACCGCATTCTTCGACGATCTTGTCGTATTCCGCAAGAATCCGTGATTGAAAGATCCTGAAGCTTTCCGTGATGTCCGGGCTCAGATTCATATCCATGCCGGCTTCATAGTACTTGAAGTTGCCGCGAGTTCCTCTGGAAAGCCGGGAAATGGCGATTTCAATCGGGACCTTGAAATAAAACGCCATATCGGGCCTGATGGCGAAGGCATAGAGTTTTCGAACCCACTCATTCGCGACCCCGCGTACCACATCGCGTGCAAACGCCGTATACATATATCGGTCGGCTAAGACGATCATTCCGGCCTTCAACGGCGGGAGGATTTGATGGTAGAGCCTGCTGGCAAAGTCAGTGGCATGCAGCAAGCTGAACGTCGTCGGGGTGAGGCTCTTTGATTTTTTCCCGCGTTTGGTGGTCTCTTTTACCAGATCCGAAGAATTCCACTCAGTAAAGAACACTCTGTGGCCCTTGGACTCAAGCCACTTATGCAGCAATTGCAACTGAGTGCTCTTGCCCGAACCATCAATCCCTTCGACGATGATCAACTTCCCGGGATGCGGATGGGAGGCTGTCTTGAGTATGTGGAGCTCGGTCATGACGGCTCGGTTTCCAGCAAGACTCCGGAGAACTGGATACGTCGGCGGATTACCTGTTCGAACAAGTCCGCTCTGCTCTTGGCGGCCCATAATTCCATCTCCGCGTCTCCTTTCAGATGAACTTCAATCGTAATCTGTTTCCCGAACTTCACCTTCAAGGCTTGAACAAGGGAGAAATGGGTGCGATCGAGCCCATCGGCTATCCGCAGCAACGAGGCGAGGATTTTGGTGATACGCTGCAAGCGGGGTGTCAGACAGTCGAATGCTTCGTGTTTCAGCGACGGCAGAGCCCGTCGGTGGTAGCGGGCGATGTTAGCCATCACATCGATTTCCTCAGCCGTAAACCCGCTCAAGTCGCTATGTTTGATGAGGTAGTACGCATGTTTGTGATGTTGCCGCGGGTTGATGAGATATCCGACATCATGCAGAATGGCCGCATACTCCAGCCAGGCGCGTTCCTGATGTCCCAAGCGATGCTCTCTCTTGGTTTGATCGAACAGGCTGAGCGCCAAGCCGGCCACATGCAGTGAATGAACCTCCGGTGCCTGGCAACGTCGGGCCAAGCCGATCACGTTGCGACGACGAACGTCGGGAATATCATTTTCGGCCTTGAGGCCTTCTCGGTGCCGTACAATAAAATCATAGATCACACCCTCTCGAATGGCTTTGTCGCAGAGTGTGATTTCACCGAGGTTCGACAGCTCCAAAAGGCATCGGAGGACCACCGCAGCCGGCAACAGCGTATCGACGCGCTTCACGTCCAGACCCGGAATCGCCAAACGCGACTTTACCGAGGACTTCGCCAATTCCGCTTCAAGAGACCGGATATCCCTCAGGAGAATCGTGGCGAGATTGTGCTGCGGCAAGGGACGTCCGGTCTGACGGAGATGGATGATCTCACCGAGATTTCCAGCCATACCGGAAGTGGCGACCAGCGAATGAAACTTCTTGACCTTAAATGATCCCAGCGCATCGCGGAGGTGACTGAGCACGGCATTGTTCAGGGCGTGCATCATCGATTCCGAGGGTGGGGTCTTGGGAAGGTATTGTTCGGCTAAGCGGATGGCACCAAGTTTCAGACTGTGGCCGTGCAGCAAACCTTCCCGATTTCCCACGATCAATTCTACGGAGCCGCCCCCGATGTCCACCACGAGCGACGGGCCGTCCGGGAGGGCGATACTGTGCTTGACCCCTAAGAAGATCAGTCTGGCTTCTTCCGTCCCGCTGATCACGCGTACCTTCAGTCCGGTGTGTTCCATGATCAACGCGACAAAATCACCGCCGTTTTGTGCCTCGCGCACCGCACTGGTAGCCACGGCCACGATACGTTCGAATCCCTTGTTGCGCGCGAGGGTGACCAACGTTTTGAGGACTTCCAGCGCACGAATCATCGCCTCGTCCGAAAGCCGCTTGGTGGCGAACACGCCGTTGCCCAGCCTGGTCATGTCCTTAAAACGGTCGAGAATCTTGAAACTGGCGTCAGGGAGAATTTCAGCCAGCACCATATGAATGGAATTGGTTCCGATGTCGATGACGGCAAGCTTGGACACGAAAGTCCCCGCAATTGGAGAATCGTTGGACCTTAATGAAAGAGTCGGCGGCTGTCAACAATCAGGTGTAAACTCTGTGTTACATGCATCCGATCGGTGGAGAGCTGCAACGGAGTAGGATTGGAGTTTTATTGGACGACGAAATGGACGCTCCGATTTTTCTGCCTGCAATCGCCGGAATGCTCAAAACACAACGGCCGGTCTTTCCCGTAACTTGTGGTCGTGACATCGATGGAGAGCCCCAGTTCATGAAGGTAGGATTTCACGATCCGTGCTCGGCGTTCGCCCAGCACGAGGTTGTAAGCGGATGTGCCGAATTCGTCGCCACGCCCTTCCAAGACGAGATGGGTTACCCGGCCATGCCGAAGCTTTTTCGCATTGGACTCCAAGGCCCGCATGGCCTCCATCCGGAGCGTGTCTTGATCGAGGTCGAACAGGATGTCGCTCAATATCCCATCGGCCAAGCCTGTGGCATTTCGAGACGAGAGTTCCGACCGCATGGCCGGGGTCGATCGCGAGTCGGTCAGTTGTCTGTCATCAGGAGGAATTTCTTTGATTGCAGCTTCCTTGATCAGTTCTTCTTGAGCCGGCCCCTCTTGTCCGGCGTCCGATCCCCACCACCATTTGATTGCGCAACCCTGTACGAGGAGAGCGGTAATGACCAACGTGCTCGACGCAGTGATACTGCGCACCTGCCTCATAGATCCTCCTCCGAGTGAAGGACAAAAGGACAAGCCGATTGTTACCGAGGAAGCGTCATGGCCTCTTCATAGATCGGCCGAGTATCTGTGATCGGTTCCCACTTTAAGATGCTTAAGGCATCCGTAACGTATGTCGGCGTTCGCATGCCGTTCAAGACACAGGTGACGCCCGGCGTACTCGCGAGAAGCCACAACATTTTTTGTGACAGTGAAGCGGTGCGGTGTGACGCCGGCAAGAGAGCGTCGATCGTTCGTATGATCCGTTCTGTTTGGGCCCGGCTTTTCAACGTCGCTTCTCGCCGGAAGCCGCGCAGCAGCTTCAACAGCTCAGGAATGTAGCGCTGACGCCAGCGATCCCACTGCTCGGCTACGTCTCCGGAAAGCTGGCGTGAGAGGAGTTGCAAGACATGGTTGATGTGCGGAGCGATCGTCTGGTGCTCAATTTGTTCCCACTGTTCCAACCCCTGAACCTGCGGACGAATGCGTTGTAATTCGGAAGACCAATCAAAAAATCCGCCCGGTGCCGTCGTGCCTGGACCGGCCTGTTCAAGGCCTGGTGCAATAGAGTGCCGGTATTCCTGCTCGAGGTTGCGTACCGTGCTCAGCTGGCGATCAATATCAACGGTATCGTCTTCCAGCGGGAGGTCTGCGAGGCGCAGCATCTTCTTTTGAGACAACATGGCATTCAAAGGCCGATTCACCAAGACTGCGATATGGTTCTGCCTTGCGTACTCGAGGACGGTCTGGGAGTCGGCTGGTCCAGTATTGATGGTAAAGGCGGCTCCGGACTCAAAGAGATTCATCGGACATTGAAGGACCTGAAAGTGATGGGTGGAAACTCCGACGGATCTGGCGGCAGCCTCGGCTGCTTGGACCATCCGCGACAGAGAGGTTGCCTCCGGATCATCGGCTGAAGACATGACTGTGTTGGATGAGACTCCATAATATTGCAGCCGCCCCGCACTCGCTTGCGTTTCGAAGTAGGCGAACGCCCGCTCGAGTCGCGCATAGAAGTCGTCACGAAGTTGCTTCAGGCCTGCTCCCCCACGATGCACGGCTTCCAAGAGAAAATATTCGGGATTATGCAGCAGGCAGATGTCGAGCGTGGCCAGTCCGAGCCGATCGAGGGACAACGTCAACTGGTCCGCCAAGAATTCCGGATGAATGCAATGCCAAATGCCGTCCCCGTACTTCACCAGCTCAGGGTAAGGGTGACCGGATTTTTCCTTGGCCTCGGCCAGTTTAAGATTGTGCCCTTGGATATACCCGATTTTGGAAACGACGACGAGTTCGTCGCGGCGAACCTCGCCCGACGCAACCAGCTCCGCCAGCACTGATCCCACCAGCCGTTCACTGTCGCCATCCGTGTAATTCGTCGATGTATCGACGACATTGCAGGATGTCCGCAACGCCTGTTTCAGCGCGTCGCGGTGTTCGGAATTCTGCATATCGACGCGGTATGTGCCAAACCCTACCCGTGTCGCGGTCAAGCCTGTCCCCCCGAGCACCGAAAACCCGTTTGCCAAGCCCGTTTCGCCGTCCCGCGCCATCGCACGAGAAGCATAGGCGGCCGTACCTTGGGCTGTTGCGCGGCCGGAGAGGCTGGCGCCTCGCAGCAGCCTTGGTTCGGTACCACGATCCGCCGAAGCAAGATGGTCTGTCTGCAACGCCTCTGCGACGGAACGGGGATCGGTGATCGGTTGCCGACAGGTATAATTCCGGCAGATGTAGAGAGTCGGCTTTCCGGAAACGGCGGGCCTGCCCTTTAAAAGGGGATGAGAAGATGGTCGATCTTGAGAACCAGTCGCCACGACACGGTTGGGAAGGTAACAGTGTGCTATCGCATCACGGATGGCGCGAACGTCATTCCTGGACGCATCACTCACGATGGCCAGTTCTACCGGTCCTTCGGTCAGAAAATCGACCACGGCGAGACTCTTCGCGAACGCGCGGGGGTAACGGGTCATTTGGCGGCCGTAGGCGCGTATGGCGGCGACCGCTGCGCGGCGCCAATCCTCGCGATCGAAATGGAAAGACAGTCGGGCCAGTGCCGAAGCTGCGACGGCATTGGCGCTTGGCGTGGCTCCATCCATACCGTCGCGGTGCCGGAGAATGAGGGATTCATGGTGTTTCGCGGTCGTGAAAAACCCGCCCTGGTCCGGATCCATGAAGTCCCTGATCAGGTAGTCGGCCAGTCGAGCGGCTGCCTCCAGATACGATTCAGCCGAGCCCGCTTCGTAAAGATCCACCAGGCCTTCGGTCAAGTACGCATAGTCTTCAAGATAGGCGTCGAGATGGGCGCGATCACCGCGCGATGTGCGCAGTAGTCGACCGTCCGGTTTCGCATGGTTGCGTAAGAGAAAGTCGGCAGCCCGTTGAGCGCTCTCGAGATAGCCTGTGGTTCCAAAGACGCGGGCTGCCTCGGTCATGGCCGACAGCATCATGCCGTTCCACGCGGTGATGACCTTATCATCCAGACCCGGAGGAATGCGCCGCCGACGGGCTTCATACAGCAGAGGCTTGGCACGGGACGTGAGTGCCATCAACTCATCCGCCGCCAGATTCAGTTGCCGGGCCACGTCTTCGAGTGGACGAAGGCGATTCGGGATGCTCTTGTGCTCCCAGTTGCCTGCTTCCGTGATGTCGTAGAGGGCGCAGAATCGCCGTGCCTCCTCGTCGTTTTGGAGCACGTTCCGCACCTCGGTCGGGGTCCAGACGAAGAACTTTCCTTCGACTCCTTCGGAGTCGGCGTCCGTCGATGAGTAAAAGCCGCCTTCCGGTCCGGTCATTTCCCGGCGCACATAGTCGAGGACTTCGGTGGCCACCTGCCGATAGAGAGGCGTTTGGGTGACTTGATAGGCCTCGACATACACGCGTGCCAGAAGCGCGTTGTCATAGAGCATTTTCTCGAAATGCGGCACCAGCCAGCGCGCGTCGGTCGAATAGCGTGCAAAGCCGCCGCCGATGTGATCGTAGATTCCGCCGGCAGCCATCATGTCCAGGGTCTTGGTGACCATCGTAAGGGTGCGGGGATTTCCCGAGCGTCGGTGACTTCGGAGTAAGAATGACAATCCCATGGCCGAAGGAAACTTGGGGGCTGTGCCGAACCCGCCGTGGGTTTCGTCGAAATCGTCCGTAAACTGGGCGACCGCGTCTTCAAACACCGATTCACTGACGGAGATGGGGGAGGGGAGTTGTCTTGAACCTTGCAATTGGCCCGTGAGCTCTTTGGCTTGCGTCCGGATTTCTGATGGTCGTGTCTCCCAGTAGTCCGCAATCTTCTTGAGGACAGTGCCGAAACCCGGTCTACCCCATCGATCTTCGGGAGGAAAATACGTGCCGGCAAAAAACGGCTCCTGGGTGGGCGTCAGGAACACCGTCATCGGCCACCCCCCGTGACCATTATTCATGGCAACCGTGGCCGCCATGTAAATGTCATCGAGATCGGGCCGCTCCTCCCGGTCTACCTTAATGCAGATGAACCATTGATTCATGAGTTCTGCAATCGCCTCGTTCTCAAATGACTCCCGCTCCATGACATGGCACCAATGGCAGGCGGAATAGCCGATCGAGAGCAAGATGGGTCGATTCCGGTCTTTGGCCAACTGTAAGGCTTCGGGTCCCCAAGGGTACCAATCTACCGGGTTGTAGGCATGTTGAAGCAGGTAGGGACTGGTTTCATCAATAAGTCGATTGGGTCGTTGTCTTTTGGAAGCGGAAGACATGAAACCAACCTAGCATCGCGACGACAACAGCGTCAACGGAGCTGACTAGAAGCGTAATCTCCTACTGTGACTTCCGTTTTCTTCCGGTTCTTCTGGTAGCGGTGATGAGTTGTGGTACTCTAGACGGGGAGGAAAACCAATTGAAAGATATCGGTCCCTACTCCAATTACCGGTTGACCGTCCGACTGGAACTTGCAAATAAACCGGGCATCTTTGCCAGGGTCGCGGCGCTGTTGGCGGAGGAGCAGGCAAATCTCGGCGCGGTCGATCTCGTGTCGGCGACAACGACGCGCATGGTTCGGGATATCACTTTCGACGTACAGAATGAGGCACACGGCGAAAGAGTGGTCGCCCGTTTGGAGGAGTTGTCCGACGTCATCGTGCTCTCGGCATCCGATCGTATTTTTCTCCTCCATCTTGGAGGCAAAATCCGGGTGGCGAGCAAGTTCCCGATCAGCACGAGAAATGTACTGTCCATGGTGTATACCCCGGGCGTCGGTCGTGTGGCTCAAGCCATCGCGAAGGATAAGTCAAAGGTCTACACCTTTACGAGCAAGAGCAACAGCGTCGCCGTCATCTCAGACGGGTCCGCGGTGTTGGGGCTAGGCAACCTCGGTGCTGAGGCGGCGCTCCCGGTCATGGAAGGCAAGGTCATGCTCTTTAAAGAGCTGGCGAACATCGATGCCTGGCCGATCTGTGTGAATACGCAAGAACCGGATGATATCGTGCGGATCGTCCAGGGCATTGCGCCCGGGTTCGGTGGAATCAATTTGGAGGACATCAGTTCCCCACGCTGCTTCGAGATAGAGCGGAGACTTAAACAGACACTTGATATTCCAATCATGCATGACGATCAGCATGGCACCGCTGTGGTCCTTTTGGCGGCATTGACGAATGCGCTCAGGGTCACAGGTAAAAAGTTGGAACAGGTTCGGATTGTCGTCAATGGCTTGGGTGCCGCGGGGACCGCCTGCTGTCGAATTTTGTTGGCTGCGGGTGCGGCACATGTGCTGGGATGCGACCAGGAGGGCATCATCCTGTATGGGGAAGCCGAGCAACTGCGAGCCTGCCGAACCGACCTCCGTGCCTGCTTGACGCGAGATAGACCGAAAGGAACCTTACGTGATGCGCTGAAAGGTGCCGATGTATTTATCGGTCTGTCCGTCGGCAATGTGATGACCGGAGATGATCTCGAGCTGATGGTTCCAGATCGAATCGTCTTTGCATTGGCCAATCCGGATCCGGAGGTTCCTCCGGAACTGGGGGCCGCTCATTCCGCGGTCTTCGCGACCGGTCGGTCGGATTATCCGAATCAGATCAACAATGCGCTCGCGTTTCCCGGGATCTTTCGCGGCGCGCTCGATGTGCAGGCCAGCGAGATCAACGAGGCCATGAAATTGGCTGCAGCACAGGCCATCGCCCACGTGATTCCGGAGAATACGTTGAGTGAGGACTATATTATCCCCAGCGTGTTTGACAAAGAAGTCGTCCCGCGTGTCGCGCGTGCCGTCGCTGCCGCCGCGCGCGGCAGCGGAGTGGCCAGAAGGCGCGCCAAGGCGGACTATCCCTCCATCTTTGAGTGAGCTGCCCCAACACAACGAGGATATCACCCGTCGGCTGGAGTCTTCAGGCTGTCGCGGTGGCTGTGTTACAATGCCTTTTCTTTGATCCGAGGGGACCATGCCGTTTTCGACCGCGAAATTTCTCAAATTCCGAAGCGGGATGCAAAAACGTATCGGTTCACTACGCTCAAAGACGGAAGACAGCCTGGGGTTTGCCGTCGATACGATGATGGAAGAACGTGTAGACGGGTTCTTCCATGTGGAGCAGGGACTCGAGGAAATCATCAAGTCGCTCGTGGAAATCGAGGATGAATTGGAGGCGATTCGAGATTTAGCCGGTGCCATGCGTTTGGAGTCCCGGCTGGAGTTCGTCGAAGAGCGGTGGGATGAATTCGACAGCGAAATTCGTGAACGCCCCCGACGGCGCCGCAAACGAGTCAGTCTCGCCGATATGCTGAAGGCCGCCAGTGGAACCGGACAGCTGTCGGAGAATCCCCATGCCGTGAATAACGCGGTGGATGCCTATGCGATTATGGGTGTGGAGTTCGGCAGCTCTCTTGCCGATGTCACCGCCTCGTTCCGAACCAAGGCGAAGCAACTCCATCCCGACGCCAACAACGGCGATCGCAGCTCGGAACCCGAACTCCGCCGCATGTTGGAAGCGTATCAGTTTCTGAAGGAATACCTGAGTCTCAGCAATACGGAGCCCATGCCTCCCCCGGAACGTCCATACAGCCCCTCTGAGTAACGCAGCCGTGACCATGCCTATTCCACATCGGTACGTCACGAACGCCGCCGCACTCGGCGAATTGTGCGAGCAGCTGCGGGACAGCCCGCGTATGGCGCTCGACACGGAATTCGTCGGCGAAGAGAGTTTTGTGCCGAAGCTCGAGCTGATTCAAGTCGCGACCGAGCACACGGCGGCCGTTATCGATTTTCCGGCTGTCTTATCAGGGGGAGCTCTCGACGGATTCTGGGAGATCGTCTGCGACGAACGGATTCAAAAGGTCGTGCATGCGGGACGGCAAGACCTGGACCTCTTCGCCGTCCACGCCGGGCAAATTCCAAAGCCGTTCTTCGACACCCAAATTGCCGCGGCAATGGTGGGCTTCGGCCCTCAGATCGCCTATGCCAACCTGGTGCAACGGGTGCATGGAACAAGGCTCGACAAAGCCCATACCTTTACAAATTGGAGTGCCCGTCCGTTGTCCCAAGCTCAACTGGCCTACGCGCTGGAGGACGTGACGTTTTTGTTGGCGATCCATGACCACTTGCACAGCCGGCTGTCGAGACTGGGCAGGCTTCAGTGGGCGCATGAAGAGTTCTCTCGCCTTGAAGGTATCGTAGGCGAGACTCGTCGAGAGCCTCAGGAACGCTACCAGCGCATTCGGGGATGGGATCAGTTGAAGCCGAAATCGGCCGCGGTGCTTCGGGAGCTGACGGCCTGGCGTGAGGGGGAGGCGAAACGGAGAAATGTGCCTCGGAGCCGGGTCATCCGTGATGAAGTGTTGCTTCAACTGGCACGACATCCTCCTCGACAACAGGAGGAATTGCGCAAAGTAAGAGGGCTTCATACTTCCGAAGTCGACCGCAATGGAGAGTCGATTCTTGCCGTCATTCAAACGGCGCTTGCGCTGCCACCGGCGGCTTGGCCGTTGCTCACCAAAGAGCGAAAACCTGAGCCGGAAGCGAACGGTTTGGTGGAGTTGCTTCAAGCGATCGTCAAGGCGAGGGCGCTAGAAGAGGAGATTGCGCCGACCCTCTTGGCGACCACGGCCGACCTTCAGGAATTAGTCGATGCCAAAACAAATCGATCGAACCTGAATCTCCCGCTCATGAGAGGGTGGCGGCGAACCTTGGTGGGAGGGCTGCTGCTCGATGCGCTGGACGGGAAAGTCGCCTTGGCCGTCGATCATCACACACGGACGATTCGGTGGTCGCGCTCCGAGCAGACGACCGACCATTCGCCAATTCAGCCGACTGAAATTCCGGCCTTTATCAAGCAGGACTGAGGTGGGTGACCGAACCTACAAGAGCCTCTTGATCGAATCCGCCGGTCTTGCCAGTATGGCCTGGTCGCCCTTCTCCACGATCGGCCGCTGAATGAGATCGGGGTGTTGGACCATCAGGTCAAGGAGCTCATCGTCGGTCAACTGCTTCTTTGCCAGGTTGAGTTCTTGATAGACCTCCTCTTTGGTTCGAAGCACGTCTTGAGGTGACAGCCCGGCCTTCTTCAGTAACTTTTTCAGCTGTCCTTTGGTGAAGGGACGCTCATAGTAGTTGATCGCCGTATAGGGCGTACCGCTGTCTTTGAGAAATTGTACGGCCTGTCGGCATGTGGTGCAGGTCGGTTTCTGATAGATCGTGATGTCCGCCATGATGACTTTCTCCTCGGTGAAAAGCGTATCTTGACGATATTTTTCGGTCTATGATTAGATCGTGGTCTGTGGTGCTTTTGCAAGGTCTTGTATGCCGTGGATTGGAACCAGCTCCGCCGGTCAGTTCGCCTGTGTCACTACCTTGGAGCGAACGTTGAAGGATCTCCGTATCAAGCGTAAGGGCCAGCCGGTCTTCGTCCTTGGACATGTGCTCGCTCGCAAAGGGCAAGAAGCAACCTTTGAAGCCTTCAATGATCGGCTGGCCGTTGTGAAATTCAGTGATGAAGGCCATGGCGGGTATGATCCACGCGAGCTCCTTCTTCCCACCGAAATCGATGAGCGCGGCGTTCCGTACTTTGAAATCCGATCCTGTCGATCCTGCGGGATGCTTTTTCCTCTTACCATGGAGGAACGCGAGGCTGACCAGGAACCGGAACAATGCCAGGACTGCGCCGCCTGAGTTCAGCAGCCTGTATATCGGACCTGTAACTTCAACATCCTGATGAAGCTAATCGACAAAGGGAGCCACTTCCAATGCTTTTTTCAGTAGGCAGTCTCCTGCAAACCCCTGTAACACCATCGGTAACATGGCCCCATCGATCGCGCGGATAGAGTGAATCCGGAATCCCTCCGAAGACTTGTGCCCTTCAAGCTTAAGTGCGTGACAGACTTCCAAACTCTTCCAGACCAAATTCGACAGAATGTGATCCGATGCCAAAAGTTTCATATCGCTCACCGCTCCATCGATGGCGACTTTCGCGGGAACTCGTGTTTTGTCTTTTGGAATCTCGCTGACGACGGCAAACGCGACGACGTCCTCTTCTGCCCAGGCGGAGGAAGTGTTCACGACGCCCGCCGTTAAAACGAGAGATCCGCACATGAAGATGGTTGTTCGTATCATTCACATCTTAGGAATCATGCGTCGACATCGTCCCATCCGGAGAGTACCGACCAGTCCGTGCTTCAGTATGCCAAGCAACGATTTTCCATTGCAAGAATGACGCAGGGGCATGATAGGGTAGGAACAAGCAGAGCAAGATTTTCCAGTCATGCGAGGTGAGTCATGCCCCATGATTTTATGCCGGGATTAGCGGGTGTCCCGGCCGCCACCTCATCGATCAGCGATGTCGACGGTCAACGCGGCATTCTGGAGTACCGCGGGATTCGAGTCGAGGCGCTCTGCGCGAATTCATCATACCTGGAGACAGCGTATCTCCTTCTCTTCGGGCACCTTCCCTCCAAGAGTGAATTTCAGCAATGGACGACGGACGTCACTCATCATCGGCGCATAAAGTTCCGCATCATCGATCTCTTGAAGTGTTTGCCGGAGGCGGGTCATCCGATGGATGCGCTTCAGGCGGCGGTAGCGGCACTGGGTATGTTCTATCCCGGCCGGAACGTCAAGGACGTTGAGAATAACTATTGGAGCGCCGTACGACTTGTGGCCAAGTTGCCGACGATTGTGGCAGCCTGGGCACGGTTGCGGCACGGCGACGATCCGATTCCTCCGCGTGACGACCTCGGGTTCAGCGAGAACTTTTTGTACATGCTGACGGAGTCGGCGGCGCCGCCATTGTGGTCGGAGATCTTCGATGATTGCCTGATCCTCCATGCCGAACATACTATGAATGCGTCCACTTTTACGGGATTGGTCACGGCATCGACCCTGGCCGATCCGTATACGGTTGTGGCGTCGTCGATCGGCGCCCTGAAAGGGCCGCTGCACGGGGGAGCAAATGAAGAAGTGGTGGTGATGCTGAAAGAGATCGGTACTCCGGATAAGGCGAGACCATTCGTCGAGCGTGCCTTGCAGGACAAGAAAAAGTTGATGGGGTTCGGCCACCGTGTCTACAAGGTCAAAGACCCTCGTGCCACGGTTCTTCAAGAGCTTTGTCGGCGATTGTTCAAGGAATCCGGAAGCTCGCTTTTGTATGAAGTTGCATTGGAAGTGGAGGGAGCGGCCGGCGAAATGCTCGGCAGCAAGGGCATCTACCCCAATGTGGATTTCTACTCCGGCATCGTCTACGACAAGATGGGGATCGAGGTCGATCTCTTTACGCCGCTCTTTGCCATGTCGCGGGTCTCCGGCTGGCTGGCCCATTGGCTTGAACAGCTTCGGGAAAACAAGCTGTTCAGGCCGGATCAAATCTACTCGGGTGAGCATAACAGGCCTTACGTACCCATGGAGAAGCGATAACACCAGATGTATCAAAATCTTGCCAAGCCCTTGACTTGCCCCCCCGTCGATTTATCTAGCAATCGAGCGGTTTGAATCGGCGCGCCAGTAAAGCGAACCAGACAATCTGATAGACAAAGGCAAGAAGGAGGTTGCTATGGCACTCGTACGATGGGATCCGTTTCGGGAATTGGAAGAGGTCTCGGATCGGTTGAACCGGATGTTTGCGCGTCCTGCGGCCCGCACGTCGAATGGAAAAGAGACGATGATCGTTGCGGACTGGACACCGTCAGTCGACATCAGTGAGACCGAAAACGAGTATCAGATCAAAGCGGAGATACCTGACGTGAAGAAGGAAGACGTCAAGGTGACTGTAGAAGACGGAGTGCTCACGATTCAGGGCGAGCGCAAGCAGGAGAAGGAAGAGAAGGGAAAGAAGTTCCATCGGATCGAGCGTTCCTATGGGAGCTTCGTCCGGACCTTCTCGTTGCCCGATGTGATCGAAGAGGAAAAAGTGAAGGCCGAATTCAAGGATGGGGTGCTTAACCTTCATCTGCCGAAGTCGGAGAAGGCAAAACCGAAAGCTATCGAGGTCAAGGTAGCGTAAGTCGATCCGAGCGCTTCCTGAGAACAAAGGCCCGCCCTATGAGGCGGGCCTTTTTATTTTTCATATCTCGTTTCTACTTGGTCGCTCACCGACTACTCCGGTTGCCGCATCCGCGGAAGTCGGAGATGAACCATCCATCCATACTGCTTTCGCCATCTTACTCTCGTTTAGGTGTCGTTTTTTGGGAGATGTCAGCCCGCCTTAGTACTCAGTTCGCGGTTGCTTGACTAATGGAGCGCATTACGAGCAGTATCATCGGACTTGAGCCTAAGGGGAATCAGTCTGGCGATTACTTTTCATGGTCATTCTGGAGGTAAGCCATGATGATGTCTGACTCTAGTGTCTCAATAAAGACACCTACCTCTCAGATTTTGCGGGATGTTTTTTTAAGCCGAGGATTCCGCGGATTCTGTTTCAGCGCGCGCGCGGTTTTTCATAATTTTTCCGGATTATGTCGGACTGATCGCTATCCGTTTATTCGTCTGCTGGTGAGAGATTCCATGCGTTTCATGCTCGGGAATGTTCAACCGATCGGAGGAGAAACGCTGGAGCGAGCCAAGGCTGCCGCGGACTGGCTTCTTCGTGCTCAGGCTGCTACTCCGGATGATGGAGTCTCATATGGGTATTTCCCATATGGCAGCGGGAATGGTTGGAGAACTTCGTATCCGGAAACTACCGGGTATATCATTTCCACGCTTCTTGAGTATGTGAAAGTTACCGGAGATAAGGAATGTGCCGAAGCGGCTTTGAGAATGGCCCACTGGGAAGTGCGCGTCCAAATGAAATCCGGAGCGGTTCAGGCCAACGCGCTTTGTGCTCCGGAGGACCAAGTGGCTGCTGCATTCAATACCGGCATGGTGTTAGACGGGTGGAGCACAGCTTTCCGCTTTAGTCATGACGAACGCTTTCTGCAAGCCGGACGACGTGCGGGAGATTTCCTGGTCGGGGATGTGAATGAACATGGCTATCTCCAGTCTCAAGGTAAACATACGGTCTTCTTTCCGATAAAAACCTATACCTGCTTGTGCGCCTGGTCTCTTTGCCGATTGAGTGAAGATGTGGGGGATGACCGCTACCGAACCACGGCTATAAGAATCGTCGAGGCCGCTCTTAGACAACAACATGGTAATGGATGGTTTGCGAATAACTGTTTAACACGCCCTGAGGCTCCGCTTCTTCACACAATCGGGTATACACTTCAAGGTATTCTCGAAGTCGGGATATCCACCAAACGCGATGATTTTGTCGCCGCGGTACAACGAAGCGTAGATCCTCTTATTTCGCAGATTAGTCCTAAAGGGTTCCTTCCTGGTCGTTTCTACGCGGATTGGAAACCGGCCGCTTTTTCTTCTTGCTTGACGGGTTCCGCACAAATCGCAGTAGTGTGTTACCGGTTGTTCGAATATACCGGAGATGTGAAATATCGCAGGGCAGCTGATTCTCTGCTGAATTTTTTGAAGGCACTTCAATTGATACACACACCTATCACCGAAGTTCGGGGAGCACTCTCGGGTTCTTTCCCTATTGTTGGGGCGTATCAGATGTTGGGCTATCCCAATTGGGCTACGAAATATTATCTTGATGCTCTTATGTGTCAGCACCGGCTTCCCTCCTGCGGGAAATACTCTGGTGCGGATGTTTACATCCAAGGTTCCAACGTCGCTGATTAACAGGGTACCTCCTCCGAAGCCAGTCTATGAATCGCTGACGATACAGAGATGCGTCCAGAGAATGACCTCTCCCCAGAAAACGACGGTTCTTCAAAAACCGGAGTCGGATGCCGGTCTCGGCGGTCCTCAGTGATACGGAGCGGAAATCATGAAGCGGGAGAAGTTCAGAGGAACAACAGATCTATGCCTTCGGCAACCTCGAACGAGTCTGAAGGGATTGTGTGGGATTAATTGAATGAATAGATTCTTTTACAAGGCATTCAACCTTCTGAGAAATGGAAACGTTTCACATGCCTTCAAGAAATACTTCGTGAGACGGAGCAGATATTATGCCTATCAGGTTTCAGGCCCTCTGACTCGGCAAAAAATCGTGAAGGCTCTAAGAGATCTGGAGCTTTCAACCGGGGATGTTGTCTGTGTCCACAGCAGTTTCAGTTCGTTAGGCTATGTGGAGGGTGGCCCGGGAACCCTCATAGACGCTTTAGAAGAAGCGGTCGGAGCTTCGGGAACCATCATGATGCCGACATTTTCCATGAGTGGCAGCATGTTGTCCTACCTTGAATCGGAAGAGGTATTTGATGTTTGCAACACTCCATCAAAAGTCGGAGTCCTTACCGAGACGTTTCGGACGTGGCCCGGTGTAAGGCGTAGTCTCCATCCCACCAACTCTGTCGCAGCGAAAGGCTCTTTGGCGAATGATCTTTTGGCCGGGCATCAGCAGTCGGTCAGGCCGTTCGGTTCGGAAACTCCTTTCGGCCGCCTGGCCTCGTTTGGCGGGAAAATTCTCATGATCAATACTCATATCCATAGCTTTCTCCATCATGTGCAGGAT
>CAYXKP010000015.1:43135-44167 GCA_964465695.1 uncultured Nitrospira sp. | reverse complement strand
CGGTATGTTCTCGAAGCGGAAAAGAACCCGGAACGTTCGTCGGATGAGATGATCAGCTACTATGGCAAGCTTCTGGATCGTTATCCGATTCTCTCCATCGAAGATGGGTTGAGCGAACTGGATTGGAAGGGTTGGAAGATCCTCACGGAGAAGCTGGGCAACAGGGTGCAATTGGTCGGGGACGACATTTTCGTCACCAACGTCGAAATCTTTTCGAAAGGCATCAAGGAAGGAATCGGGAATTCGATTCTGATCAAGCTCAATCAGATCGGGACGCTGACGGAAACGTTGGATGCCATCGAACTTGCGAAGCGATCAGGTTACACGGCGATCATTTCACACCGGTCCGGTGAAACCGAAGATACCACGATTGCGGACGTGGCGGTCGCAACCAACAGCGGATTGATCAAGACGGGATCTTTGTCGCGAACGGATCGTGTGGCGAAATATAACCAATTGCTCCGAATCGAAGAGGAGCTGGGATCTGCGGCGCTCTATCGTGGTCGAGAGGCCGTGCGGGCCATGGTCTAGCCGGTTCGTAATAGCTGGACGGGGTAGATGATCATCAAGCGGAATCGTGGACGGCAGTGGCTGGAATGGCGACAGCGCGTACTTGTCGCCATGCAGGTGGTCGGCGCGGGTGGTTGTGTGTGGCTATTTGTGGCCTTGTTTTCAGGGGAAATGGGCCTGACTCGGTATCTCTCGATGCGTGATTACGCCAAAAATCTGGAGCACGAACTCTCGGCGTTGCGTCGGGGAAACGCCACATTGCAGCGAGATATAAGCCGTCTCCAGCATGACCCCGCTAAAATCGAGCAGTTGGCTCGAGAACAGTTGGGCTATGTGCGCAAAGGCGAAACCGTGTATCAATTTGCACCGGATCCCGAGAAAAAACCGGAGCCCTTCTCGAAGCCATGAAGTTCGGAACGGTAGCCATCATTGGCCGATCCAACGTTGGCAAGTCGACGTTGCTTAATCGTCTGCTCGGCGAAAAAATTGCGATTGTGTCGAGTAAGCCTCAGACCACAAGGA
>CAYXKP010000015.1:35415-43125 GCA_964465695.1 uncultured Nitrospira sp. | reverse complement strand
GATTACGGGCGTCGTGCATGTGGAAGGAGCGCAAATTGCTTTTCTCGACACACCGGGGCTTCATAAACCCGAGCACTTGCTGAATCGCCGCATGGTTCGAACCGCCGTGGAGACCATGGAGGACGCGGATCTGTTTTACATGCTCATGGATGCGACGAGTCTGCCGGGTCCCGGAGATGTGACCGCTGTGAAGCATATGAAGGAGGCGTTGGCCAAACAGCCGCGTCCGGTCATTCTTGTCGTCACGAAAATCGATCTCGTCAACAAACAGAAATTGCTCCCGATTCTTGATCGTTACGGCAAACTCTTCGCGTGGACGGAGATCGTGCCGGTCTCTGCCCATGCCGACGACAATGTTGACCGGTTGTTGGCCGTGACGGTCCCCTATCTTCCGTCCGGAGAAGGCGCCTACGGCGACGATGTCGTGACCGATCAAACCATGAGAACGTTGGCGGCCGAGATGATTCGAGAGAAGGTATTGCAAGAGACGGAAGAAGAAGTGCCGCATGCGGTAGCAGTCGAGATCGATGAGTTCGTTGAACAAGGTCCATTAGCGAAGATTCGGGCGTCGATTTTGGTGGAGCGGGAGACGCAGAAGGGCATCCTGATCGGCAAACAAGGAGAGCGTTTGAAAGCGATCGGCACACAGGCCAGACTGGATATGGAGCGGCTATTCGGCATGAAAGTATTTCTTGAACTGTGGGTGAAGGTGAAGAAGGCGTGGCGTGAGGACGAACAGACGTTGGCGCAGTTGGGATACTAACGGAACGGTATGCAGACGGAACAACCCATAGAGCCGCGGGTGCCGGATCCGCGACCTCGCCAGTCCGAACGCGACATGTTGCGCGAGATCTTGCGTGACCAGACCGATCGCGGGCAGACGAAATCGGACATTGTGATCCAGTCGGTGCAGAAGTTGTTGCGACGCGGAGCCATTACCAATCTGTCCAAGATGTTGGGACGTATGCATCCCGCGGATATCGCCAAAGTCGTGACCCATCTCTCCTCTCCGAAAGAAAAACGTGAAATTTTCGAGCTGGTCCGCGGCGAAGGCAAGCGCGGGCAAGTGCTCAGTGAGCTCGATGGCGAAAGCATCCAGCAAGTCCTCGCGGATCTGTTGCATTCCGACATTGCGTGGCTCCTGAAAGACCTCGGTCCCGATGACGTGGCGTACATTCTCGGATTTCTTCCCGAAGAGCGCAGTAAAGAAGTTCTCGCTGTGATGAAAACGGAAGATTCGACCGAGGTCGCCGATATCCTGAAATATCCGAAGGATACGGCAGGCGCGATTATGACCACGGAGTTCTTTTCCTTGCCGGAAGATGCCACGGCACAGGAAGCGATCCGTCGGTTACAGCAGGCCACCGATGCGGAAATGGTGTTCTATATTTATGTGACGGACAAGGATGATCGCCTGGTCGGTGTTCTCTCGCTCCGGCAACTGATCACCGTCCCTCCGACCACTCCCCTGAAAAATATCATGACCCGCGAGGTCATAAGCGTGGCGATCGACATGGATCAAGAAGAAGTCGCGCGCCAGGTGGCCAGCTATAACCTGCTGGCGATTCCGGTGGTGGAACGGGACGGCAAACTCGTGGGCATCATTACGGTGGATGACGTGGTCGACGTGATCCGGGAAGAAGCCACCGAAGACATGTTGAAGATGGCGGGGGCGATTGAAGAGGATACGGGCGCAAAGTCTTCGAGTTTTGGCTCGGCGAAACTGCGGTTGCCATGGCTCTTCACCAATTTGGTCGGCAGTCTTTTGTCCGGTGCCATTCTCTGGTATTTCCGTTATACGATTCAGGAAGTTGTGGCGATCGTGAGCTTTATTCCTGTAATTGCAGCGATGGGCGGGAATGTAGGGTTACAATCTTCGACGCTGATTATTCGAGGGTTGGCTACCGGCTCCGTGGAACTTACGCATGTCTGGCCGGTCTTCTTTCGGGAAGCGAAGATCGGCTTGGTGATGGGATTGGCTTGCGGTGTGACACTGACACTGGTGGCCTGGGTTTTACATCAAGGTTTTTTAGGCATGGTTCTCGGAGCTTCGCTGATTATCGCTTTTTTGGTGTCGACCAGCATGGCGACGATCATGCCGATTTTCCTCAAGCGCGTGGGGGTCGATCCGGCCGTTGCGGCCGGCCCTTTTGTCACGACGGCTAACGACATCACCGGTATTACTATTTACCTGACTTTGGCTACTCTTTTTTTAGAGTATCTTCGGTGATACCAACTGAGACGTTCCCACCATTCTGTTGCGATGGGGAGTAGAGAGAACCGTGCCTCTGGTAAAGACGA
This sequence comes from uncultured Nitrospira sp., assembly GCA_964465695.1. Taxonomy (GTDB): domain Bacteria; phylum Nitrospirota; class Nitrospiria; order Nitrospirales; family Nitrospiraceae; genus Nitrospira_D. Next base: position 40,824 of record CAYXKP010000015.1, on the reverse strand, counting down.
CGGCGATCATCTTGCGGAGTCGCAAATGGGGCGATGCCGATCGAATCGTCACCTTGTATTCCAAGAATCTGGGTAAAATCCGAGGCGTCGCGCGCGGTGCCCGGCGTCAGAAAAACCGCTTCGGTGCTGCGATCGAACCCTTCAGCGTGTGTCGTCTGAATTTGTTTGAAAAACCAGGCGATTCCCTGTTTCGAATTTCGCATGTCGATCTGGTGCGGTCTTCACAAGCGCTGCGAGAAGATCTTCGCTTGATGGCCTCGGCGGCGCGGATGGTGAATGTCGTAGCAGCGATCACTCCGGATGGAGACCCGGACCCGATCGTGTTTGCTACCCTGGAGCAAGGCCTCGCCTCGCTCCATAAAAGCGAGGACTCGGCCTTTACGGCGCTTCTTTTCCAGATCAGGCTGCTCGGATTGACGGGGTTTCGTCCGCAGACCGATCATTGCGCTGCTTGCGGGAAGACGCATTTTGTCGGCGAACCTCAATTTTCTCCGATCGCCGGAGGTCTCGTGTGCCTGGCTTGTGCCGCACGTCACGGAGTGCGATGTGTCGCGTTTTCACGCGGTAGCTTGTTGTTTCTCCAACCAGCCATTCGACTGGCTCCGGCGGTACTCACGCGGTTGCGAGCCGTGGGGCAAGTGCGCAATGAGGTGGAGGAAGCGATAGAAGGGTATGTCACGGTTGTGGCCGGAAAACGGTTGCCACCGGTAGATTTCCTATCGCTGGCCTCGCCATGATGAGGAGGTGCAATGACAGGTGAAAATATGGAAGCCATTGCTATGGAGCCTCGAGATATGGAGTGGCTCGATAAGGGAGTGCTGGGAATCCAGTGGAGCGACGGCCACAAGGGGGTCTATCCGGTTCGTTATCTGCGGCAGCACTGTCCCTGCGCGGCCTGTGTCGATGAGTGGACAGGCGAGCGGCGTCTTAAGGCGGACGATGTGCCGCTCTTGATTATGCTTCAGGACATCGAGTCGGTGGGACGCTACGCGCTTCAGTTCAAATGGAGCGACGGCCACGATACCGGGATCTATTCGTATTCATTGCTGAGAAAATTGTGCCAGTGCGACGTCTGCCAGCCGGTGAAACCGGTTGAGTCAAAATCCAGACGGCTCATGTGAGACGAGGATACGGTGTGACCAATAAATCTGTTGCTCTGATAAGAGTGATACGAAGCCTCAGCGGTATTCTTATTCTCGTGTTGATCCTGGGCTGCACGAGCATGCCGACGTTGGAGCAACAAGAACGACTGGTACAAGCCAACAATCTTGTATTGGATCAAATCACTACGAGGGCGGTCGTAAATGCCTGGGGAAAGCCACCGCTTTATCACAGTGAGTTTAGTCATTTTTTTGTGATGCCGGACTTCAGTGTTATTCCTCAATCTCGCGTGGCGACAGGAGAGGCTCCCCGGGGTTGGAAGGCTGGCGTGCATGCGGGCGAAGGAGTTTATTTTGCTTATCCCGATCGTGGTTGGCTTCTGGTATTTCTCGATGATCGCCTTGTCTACAAAGAAGAGCTCAAAGCCGAGGAATTGTGGGCCCTTGCAAAATCTTGGACCTATGAGGATCGATTCAAGACCCGACTCGATGAAGCTCCCCGGCCGTAGGTTCCTCGTCTAATACTCCGTATGACACCAGCATCAGAAAATGGATTGAACATCGTGATGGCAGCATCCGAGGCTGTTCCATATGCCAAAACCGGCGGGTTGGCCGACGTGGTAAGCGCGTTGGCGATTGAGCTGACGAAGTCGGGACATCATGTGACCTTACTGATGCCTGGTTACCGGGGACGAGCGAGAAGTGAATCTCGCCAACTGGCCATGCGACTTTCTATTCCAGTGGATGGAAAGCCGGTAGACGTAACGGTGGAAGAAGAGAATGTTCCAGTGACAGGTGCATCGCATCAGTTGAGGGTGTGGTTTGTGCGGTACGATCCTTATTTTGATCGCCAAGGACTCTACCAGCAAGATCATCAAGATTATCCGGACAACTTAGAGCGGTTTATCCTGTTCTGTCGTGCAGTCCTAGAAATAGTGCGTGATTTGGTCGAGACCAGAGAGGAGAAGGTTGATGTACTGCACTTGCACGATTGGCAAGCAGCCTTGTGCGCAGTATATCTAAAAACTTTTCCTGACGAATATAAGGAACTCGAGCGGCTGAAAGTGCTCTTGACTATTCATAACATGGGATATCAGGGAGTTTTCCCTGGACAGCAATTTATAAAGATGGGGCTTCCACCATCCTTATTTTCCCCGAGCGGCCTCGAGTTCTATGGGTCGATTAATTGCCTGAAGGGCGGCATCATCTTTTCCGATGCCGTTTCCACAGTGAGTCCTACCTATGCGAAAGAGATTATGACCGCAGAACAGGGGTGTGGTCTTGAGGGTGTACTGGCCAGCCGTGCGGATGGCGTCAAAGGCATTACAAATGGCATTGATGTCGCTGCATGGAATCCCGAGAACGACCCCTACCTATCGGCACAGTATACGGCTGCTGATTTGTCCGGAAAACAAGCATGCAAGCGAGCGTTACAACGCGAACTCGGGCTGCCGAATCGTGATGTACCCTTATTAGCTGGGATCGGCCGGTTGACCTTCCAGAAGGGCTTTGATCTCCTGATAGAGGTGATTCCTGAGCTGATGTTTCTAGATACCCAAATCGTCGTACTTGGTACGGGAGATCACCATTTGGAACAACAATTTACGGCAATTAAAGCCAGATATCCTGATCGCATTGGCTTATGTCTTGGTTTTGATGAAGGGCTGGCGCATCGTATTGAAGGTGGCGCGGACATGTTGATTATGCCGTCTCGCTATGAGCCGTGCGGACTAAGTCAGCTGTATAGCCTTCGATACGGCACGGTACCTATTGTGCGCCGTACCGGAGGATTGGCGGATACAGTTGTTCCTTTTCGGCCGTCAACGATCAATTCTAGATGCGCAACCGGCTTCCATTTTATTGATGCTTCGACGGATTCTCTGCTCTCGGCGCTTTTGCTCTCGCTTCATGTCTACAAAGAGCGACAGACATGGCACTCCTTGGTCGATGCGGGAATGAAGGCCGATCTTTCTTGGGAGCGATCGACCAAACTGTATAGTGAATTATATCGAGGGTTACAGAAAGACAGAGAGGGTTAGCGGACGTTAAAGGAAACGTTGACTCCTTGGCCGATCTTTGCAAGCAACGTCCTTGCCTTTACGACGTAGTAAGAGTTTTCTTCCTTATGGAGTGTGATGACCGAAATGAGGAGATCACGGGCGACATCAAAGTGTCCTTGATTAAGAGCCAATTCTCCGGTGTGTATGGCACAAGCAGCAGCCATCGCTTCTACGTCAACTGCCACCCGATTTGTTGGATTGGCCACTAGGCGTTCAAGATGAGTCGGCAGCGGCAGGATAAATTCTTCGTTCACTTCTTGGCTGGCGGAGCGCAGTTGCGTCAGATCTGAAGTTGCCTGATCTAAGTTAGAGGTTGATTTACAATCAGCATAGGTGTTCCACAGTGACATGAAACCGCTATTTTTGAGTTCCGTCCACTGAGGTGAAGGACCGCTGGTACAACCCGAAGTAAAGACGGCGACTCCCAAGAACCCCACCACCAATCCTTCTCTGAGTGTGTCAAAGTTCATATCACCTATACCTACCTCGATTCGTAAATACTGCAAATGGTAGACCTGGGTACATTCTCGGAGAACATTAGATAAATAGAGACTTTACTTTGTAACAATGTGTTAATCTGGACTCACTGTTGCGCTATTGACACAGCGCCGCGGGGGAAATCGAAAGGTTTTCGAGTAAGATTTTAAGAATTGAAGATCTGGACAAGAATTCCGGTACGTGTGGTCGCGTTGGTCTTCCGCATGATGTGTTTAATGTGTTCTTTAACAGTTTGTTCAGTAATCTGGAGAGCATTGGCGATTTCTTTGTTGGTCCACCCTTTTGCCAAATGTTCAACGACAGACTGCTCGCGGTTTGTCAGCTGAAAACGTTCCCGAGCGTGTTCCGTATTGAGGTGCTGTTTTCGTCCCAACTCTTCCATGGTTACTACAAGCCTGGCGTTTTGAACGCCTCCTCGATCCGGTAAACCAAAGCCTCTCAGAAGGATAGGTTGATTTGGGTCACCTGTCACACGCTTGAGTTCGAATTGTTCCCAATCCTTTGCTTCCGTGCGTATGTGTAGGGCCTTAATAATTTCAGCACAAAGCTCGGTCAGGGCAGTTGGGAGGACTCCATGAGCCGAAATCGTGGTAGTTCTCCCATGCTCTACGGCGTTGATTTTCTTAGCCAACTCAGTAGCTTGTCGATTCATATGCAGAAGTTGCATGGATGCCGAAAGCACCACTATCCCAGACCCGGCCCTCTGATCGGCAAGGGCATCTGTTTGATCGACACCTTTAACTGCTTCTGTCATAGAGTAGAGTTTGGCTCCAGCCGGGTCAGTATAGCGTTTCGACGGCTGCTTAACCCAATGCAGGAATAGTACCTAACCCTTTCGAGGGAGTCAACATATACCTTTGGAAAAGCAGCCTACGTCATCGGTATTGTTGATTCTGGATGCGATAAATATATTCCACATGCATCTGAAACTCTTTAATGCGTCAGATTAAGAGAGCAGCCTTACCGATATCCCAAATTATACGTGGTCTTGAGACTAACCAATTATGAGCCGAGTCAGATTTCATATATGAGGGAGGATATGGACGTGACACCAATGGAATGGGAATGGCCGATCAGGGATAGCTATGAAAACCATAGCGAGCGAGCGGCACTACTGAGGCCGATTCTTTATGAGATGACAGCTCCTGAGGCGGGGAATGGTAATCTTGTTAAAGGAGGGAAGGCACTATCGTTGAATATAAGTAGTGGAGGTATGTTGGTTCTCATGGACCAGGCGCCGGATATTGAGCAGGTATTGAAAATCTACGTGCCGACACCCATAACGATTGCTGAAACTCCAACGCTTGCTGAAGTGCGCTGGACAAGAAAGCTTCCTATTGGAGATTCAAGCAACCATGTCACATATTTCGTAGGACTTAAGTTCATGTTCTAATTTCTTGCACACGCTTTATAAAGTGGGGATGCCGATAAGACATCGAGTGTCGTATACATCCCTATTTTCAAACCTAGTGCTCCGCAACTGTATCTTTAGCAGCGAGAATCATCAGTCTTTCTAGTAACTGGATGTGAAATGCTAAAGATTTTACAATAGAACAAGTCCGAATAGTGAGTCACAAGCCAGGGACTCATCATTCACGTTGGATGCTGGCGACGCACGTCGAGAGCTTTTTGAGGAAATTGCTGTTTCAGTGAAGATGGGTTTCCATCGCAAGTTGACTTGAGGGGCGTAGTTTATTAGAAGGTAAGGACCCGGTTGGTACAGAGACGGCGGTAGCCCGCCTTACTAACAC
>CAYXKP010000015.1:0-35405 GCA_964465695.1 uncultured Nitrospira sp. | reverse complement strand
GCGGTAGCCTGCTAACACTTTGGATTACGCAAACCAAGTCTTGAGTTATGTGTGTGATTCTTTTTACATAGCATGGCTTGAGAAGCGGCGAGATGCGATGGGCATGTGCTGTCTACAAAGTGACACCACGAAAAGAAAGTCGAGCAAAATATCCGCGGAGCGGTACAGCTCAAGTAGAAGTGGACATTGCTCATTATTGAAGCGTGCATACAGGGGAAGACAAGGCAGCTAAGTAGCGGCCAGCTTGTTCAACTAAGGATGACCATTCATTGCCCTTGAAGCAGTCTTTATGTGAGAAATGTCTGGATCACCCGAGCAATGTAGTGTTGCGCACACTCGCATTCCAGGCACGGATAGTGTTGGAGATGAATCAGCTGACGCCATATGTTGCAGCATGACCTCCATTGGTTTGGTCTTAAAGGTCTTCGACGGGATTTTCCCGCGGTTGAGAGAGAGTAAGGAGGAATGAGTATGAAGGCAGTAATTCTTGCAGGAGGATGGGGAACTCGACTATCCGAAGAGACCACTCTGCGACCGAAACCTATGGTAGAAATCGGCGGAAAACCGATTCTGTGGCATATCATGAAGATTTATGCTGCTCATGGGATAAGAGAATTTGTTATCGGGCTTGGTTACAAAGGAGAAATGATCAAGGACTACTTCCTCAACTTCTATGCGTTCAATAATGATATTTCGGTCGACCTTGGAAGCGGAAGAACCACAATTCATGACGGGAAACGGCACGAAGACTGGAAAGTGCATCTCGTTGATACTGGTTTGCAAACTCAAACGGGAGGTCGGCTCAAACAGCTGAAGAAATGGATAGGCGAGAACGAAACGTTCCTGTTTACGTATGGAGATGGGGTATCAGATGTCGACATTCAAGCTACAATAAAATTCCACAAGTCTCATGGAAAGTTGGCTACGGTGACGTCGGTCCTGCCTCCTTCTAGATTCGGGCGGCTTGTGTTCGATCGCGATCACATCGTCGACTTTAAAGAAAAACCTCATGGCGAGGAAGGCTGGATTAATGGCGGCTTCTATGTGCTTGAGCATAAGGCGATTGATTACATTAAGGGTGATGAGACAGTGTGGGAGAGGGATCCGATCCAGCAGCTTACAAAAGATAATCAGTTAATGGGCTATCGGCATGAACGGTTCTGGTCCTGCATGGATACGCTGAAAGAAAAGAATTATCTGGAGGAGCTATGGCAATCATCGAAGGCTCCTTGGAAAGTATGGTAGAATCTCTGCTTTTAACTAGATTCTTATTCTTCATCTAACATTTCACCGCCTAATTGGGATATTGAAAAGGTCAAGGTAAGTCAGAGGCGTTCCTGCGCTGCGTTATACCGGGGAAGTAAAATTGTCAATCTAGTTTTTAGAGCGGCTAGTCTTGAATGCTAGGTGAATCTGTATCGCGGGCATTCCAGTGATGGCTGAGTCAAAGTGTGTGTCTGGCATAACTAAGCGGTTAAATTGGGGGTAGGACATGAAGATTCTCATTACAGGTAATATGGGCTATGTCGGCCCATTAGTACTGAGTCGTTTGCGAGAGTCCCATCCTCAAGCCACGCTCATCGGCTACGATATGGGTTACTTTGCACATTGTTTAACCGGTGCTCCACGACTTCCTGAAATTCGGTCTGATCATCAATATTTCGGGGATATCCGACATGTTCCTGAACAGATCCTGCAAGGGATTGACGTGATCGTACATCTCTGTGCCATTTCAAATGATCCCATGGGCGCCACTTTTGAAAAGGTCACCCTCGACATAAATCATCGAGCGAGTATTGATCTTGCTTCGAAAGCAAAGCGAGCTGGCGTCAAAAGGTTTGTATTTGCATCGAGCTGTAGCGTGTACGGATTTGCCGAAGGTGGCCCCCGCCGAGAAGGAGATGCGGTGAATCCACTTACAGCATATGCCAGATCCAAAGTACAAACTGAGCAAGATCTGGCATTACTTGCATCCGAAGCCTTTACAGCGACTTGCCTCCGATTTGCAACGGCGTGCGGCATGAGTGATCGGCTGCGATTGGATCTTGTGTTGAATGATTTCGTGGCTAGCGCGCTTGTATCGAAACGCATCAACATCCTGAGTGATGGGACACCATGGCGTCCCCTGATTCACGTCAAAGATATGGCGAGAGCAATCGATTGGGCCGTGCAGCGGGATCATCGAGATGGTGGGTCCTTTCTGACGATCAATGTGGGAAGCGATGCATGGAATTATCAGGTAAAGGATTTGGCGGCAGCTGTAGGCCATCTTGTGCCGAACGTCGAGGTTTCGATCAATAAAAATGCCCAACCTGATAAACGCTCATATCGAGTAAGTTTTGACAAGTTCTCGAAGTTGGCACAAGGATTCCTTCCCATGGTGGACCTTCAGAGTGCAGTGAAGGACCTCCGTGACGGCCTTATGGCCATGCGGTTTTTCGACCAAGAGTTCAGGACGGGTGAGTTGATACGACTCGTCACATTAAAGCGACTGCGGGAGAGCGGGCAACTGACGGATGATCTTATGTGGAATCAGCGTTAAGAGCGTGGTCGTTTATCATATGGCCGACGCACGGCGCAACATGGTTTGCTGACAGAGGTAATATTGGTATGAAGCAATCAAAGTGTCGGTCTTGTGGCGCGGTGCTTGAGCGCACGTTCGTCGATCTTGGTATGTCTCCCTTGGCCAATTCTTACGTTAGGCCAGACCAGTTGAATCGTATGGAGCCGTTTTATCCATTGCATGTCTATGTCTGCGAAAAATGTTTGTTGGTTCAGTTGCAGCAATTCTCGACACCGCACGATATTTTTTCGGACTACGCGTATTTTTCCTCATTTTCCGATTCATGGCTGGCACATGCAAAAGCGTATGTGGATATGATCGTGAGTCGATTCGGATTGGATCGCAGCTCCAAGGTCGTGGAGATTGCCAGTAACGACGGATACCTTTTGCAGAACTTCGTGTCGCGAGGCATCCCTGTGCTGGGAGTAGAGCCCGCTTCCAATATAGCTGAGGCGGCGAAGAAGAAGGGGATACATACCAAAGTGGCTTTTTTTGGAGAAAAGACGGCGGTGGATTTAGCTGCGGACGGGTGGGTGGCTGACCTGATTATCGGTAACAACGTGTTGGCCCATGTCCCGGATTTGAATGATTTCGTAAAGGGGCTCAAGACCCTGCTGAAGCCGACGGGCCTGATCACCATGGAGTTTCCGCATCTTCTTCAGCTGATGCAGCAAAATCAGTTTGATACCATCTATCATGAGCACTTCTCCTATTTTTCTTTTTTGGCGGTCGAGCAGGTATTTGCTCGTCATGGAATGAGACTGTTCGATGTAGAGGAGCTATCCACCCATGGTGGATCCCTGCGAATCTACGCTTGTCACAATGATGACACTTCCAAGCGGATAGAGGCCCGGGCAAAGGACCTTAAACTCAGAGAAGAAACCGCCGGATTCGATCAGCTGAATCACTACCTGTCGTTTGGCCTCCAAGTTGAGGTGACGAAGAGAAAACTGCTGTCATTTCTTATCTCTGCGAAGCAGGAGGGCAAGCATGTTGTAGGTTATGGGGCTCCTGCCAAAGGTAATACGTTGCTCAATTACTGCGGAATTCGGACGGACCTTATTGACTACACGGTAGACCGGAGTCCGCATAAGCAGGGGCATTTTCTTCCGGGGGTACATATTCCGATTCATGAGCCGGAACGAGTTCGTGATACACGCCCTGATTACCTGCTGATTCTTCCCTGGAATATCAAGGGAGAAGTCATGGAGCAGATGAGCTACATTCGGGAATGGGGTGGTAAATTTGTCGTTCCGATTCCTGAAGTACAAGTGTATTCATGATTTTCACTGAAACTATCATCCAGGGAGTATTCCTCGTTGATCCTGAGCCGGTGCGAGATGAACGGGGAATGTTCATGAGGACTTGGTGTCAACGGGAGTTCGAGGCTCATGGACTTCCGATCACGTGGGTACAGTCAAGCGTTTCAGTGAACCTCCGGAAAGGCACCATGCGGGGGCTGCACTATCAATCGGCTCCAAACGAAGAAGTGAAGTTGGTTCGTTGCACGGCCGGCGCCATCTATGATGTTGTGGTCGACTTACGGCCTGCTTCAAAAACGTATTGCCAGCATGTCGGAATAGCGCTCTCGGCAGACAATCGCCGAGCTGTCTATATTCCCAAATGTTGTGCTCATGGGTTTCTCACACTCGAGCAAAACTGCGAAGTGTCGTACTACATGTCGGAATTTCACGTGCCTGCCAGCGCTCGAGGGTATCGATGGGATGATCCAGCGTTCAAGATCGAATGGCCTGAACCCATTTCGGTGGTCTCGGAAAAGGATCGATCCTGGCCGGCATTTCATAAGAACAGCGCATTGCCATCATGACAGCAGCCGGTCCCAACGAGGCACCCAGTGATGAAGAGCTAGGCAAAAACATGCATAATTTCATAGCGGAGCTGTACCCGATATGCCGGAGTATTACCGGGGAAGGCGTGAGACAAACCCTTCGAGCGATCCGAAAGCGTATTCCGCTTGAAATGTTTGAGGTTCCTAGCGGAACGAAGGTGTTTGATTGGACGGTCCCGTTGGAGTGGAACGTAAACGATGCCTATGTCATGACCCGGGAAGGCAAACGAGTAGTTGATTTCAAAGCGCACAATCTACATTTGATGAGCTACAGTGCACCGGTTAGAAAAAAGATGTCCCTGGCCGAACTGCGCCCCCATTTATTCTCGCTGCCAGACCATCCGGAGTGGATTCCTTACCGAACATCCTATTACAAGGAGAGCTGGGGATTTTGTCTTCGACACGCCAATCTTGGACAACTATCCGACGACGAATATGAGGTCGTCATCGATTCGAGTTTTCAGTCCGGTTCCCTCACGTATGGAGAGTTTTGCGTGCCGGGTGAAATGGCTGATGAGATTCTCATCTCATGCCATGTGTGCCATCCTTCTATGTGCAACGACAATTTGTCGGGAATTACTGTGGCCGTGAAGCTCGCAGAAACCATGGCTGCCCGACCAAGACGATATTCATACCGTTTTCTCTTCATTCCAGGAACGATAGGGTCGATCACATGGCTCGCTCAGAACGAACAAATGGTGTCCCGCATTAAACATGGGCTCGTCTTGACCGGGGTAGGCGATGCGGGGAACATCACCTACAAAAAGAGTCGTCAGGGGAACACGGAGATCGACCGGGCTATGGCGCATGTGCTGAAGCATTCAGGAAAGGCCCATACCATTATCGACTTTTTCCCTTATGGCTATGATGAACGGCAGTATTGCTCTCCGGGATTCGATCTGCCTGTAGGATGCTTTATGCGGACCCCGCATGGACAGTATGCCGAATATCACTCGTCTGCCGACAATTTAGACTTTGTGAAGGCTGAGTCGCTAGTACAGTCGTATGGCCAATGTCTAAAGGCGTTCGAGCTATTGGAGGCAAATCGAATGTACATGAATCAAAACCCGAAATGCGAACCGCAATTGGGTCGACGAGGGCTGTATCGTTCCGTTGCCGGTCAGCAGGAAAAACAATGGACGGAATTGGCCCTCTTCTGGGTCTTGAACGCATCCGACGGACACCATACACTGCTTGATATTGCAGAACGGGCCGGTCTTTCCTTCGGCCACATTCAATCTGCAGCCGAGGCACTCCTGGAGGTTGGGCTATTGAAAGAATGTCAGAGGCCGGGAAACTCTTAATGGAGAAACGATCATGAACACGATTTATTATGACCCTCCATTCTCGGACGAACGACGCCGCGAAGAGCTATATCAAGGTCAGCTGCTCGTGTATTCTCCGAGGAGGAGCACGCTGGCGTTTGTTGAATTTGCCAGAAAATTGATCGAGGAAGCTTTCGCGCCCTATGATCCTGAGACCGCTCAACGGCATCTTTCTGTCGAGCAGTACGCCGATCTCCTTGGAAAGCTGAAGCCACATTTCATTCATCACTCCGAGTCGAAAGTACTCATGCGCGATATTTTTAACGAGATGGGCTGTGATTTTGAAAAGACATATTTTGATGTGCCGAAGATGCGAAGCTCGACCAGCGATAACTATCTCACCACGGGAATTGCGTATGCTTGGCATCCGCATCGGGATACCTGGTATTCAGCGCCTCCTTGTCAGATCAATTGGTGGATCCCAATCTACGATATTCAGTCCGACAATGCCATGGCTTTTCATCCGCAGTATTGGAATGCTCCGGTGAAGAATAGCTCTAAAGGATATAACTACTACGTCTGGAATCAGCAAAACCGCGGGGCACACGTCGCCAAGTTTCTAAAGGAGGATCCCAGGCCCCTACCGAAACCGACTGAATCCCTTGTCCTCGACCCGCAGATTCGTCTCATCGTGCCGGCCGGAGGCATTATTTTGTTTTCAGCAGCCCAGATGCATTCCAGTGTGCCCAACACTTCGGGAAAGACCCGATTCAGCATAGACTTTCGTGTTGTGAATCTGGATGATGTGGCGAACAGGAAAGGCGCCCCTCGGATAGATGAAGAGTGCACCGGAACCACCATGAGAGACTATTTGAGAGCAAGTGATCTTTCACATATCCCCGTCGATCTGGTCTCACTCTATGATGACGAAACCGCTGATGCCGGTGTGCTCACATATCAACATCGAGTGGGGCACGGCGCATGAAGTCTGTGCAGTTTGATTGTACATAATCAGATGAGGGGCGCGCGCGATCGACCGAAGAAAGTGGTGGCGGTACTTCCGGCAGCCGGCAAATCGCTTCGACTTGCACCGCTTCCCTGCAGCAAGGAAATACTTCCTGTCGGCTTACAAGCCGTGGCCGGTCTGCCGGGGCCACGGCTGAGGGTGGTGAGTCAGTATCTGCTTGAATGCCTAAAAATAGCCGGTATTCGGAATGGCTATATCGTCATTCGGACGGGTAAATGGGACATTCCCGCTTATTGGGGAGACGGAAAACCGTTTGGAATGTGTCTGGCTTATCTGGTTATCGAAGGTTCATGTGGTCCACCTGATACAATCGACAGGGTCTATCCATTCGTGAAGGATAAAATCGTAGCGTTCGGCTTTCCAGATATCATTCTTCGTCCCAAAGATGTTTTTGCTAAACTGTTGGATCGGTTAGACTACTCAGGGGGTGACGTTGTGTTGGCCCTGTTCCCGGCTCATGATGTCAAGGCCATGGACATGATCGATATGGACTCCACATTTCGTGTTCGTACGATTCAGCTAAAACCGAGAACGACGCGGTTACGATATGCTTGGCTGTGCGCCGTATGGACGCCTGTGTTTACAGAGTTTTTGCATAAATTTTTGCGCCGGGTGAAACAGGGGGGGCAGGCGGAACTGATCGGGAAGCATAAAATTGACGCTCAAGGCGATATTCCGGTGGGATTGGTATTGAAAGAGGCGGTGAAAGCCAAGCTCAAGGTCGAGGGGGTCGCATTCCCCACGGGGCAGTACATTGATATCGGTACTCCCCAAGCTCTTTCCATGGTTCGCGGGTTTGTATCCCATTCTCAATCGTCGCGCCCGGCAACTTGATGGAAAGTGAAGGCTGACACAGTTGCGGTGATCTGTATTCGATACGGGATTCTGGGCTCGCCTGACGGTGTTTGATAAGACGTGTATAATTGATGGGTTGGGTTCGGCATGGATGTTGTACCAACAAAAGGATCTATGGTTATGAAATATTCCTTGTGGTTGCTCGTCATCTCTCTGGTGCTGACGGTAGGTTCAAGCTCCGGATTATGTGAATCTGGTTCGGTTAAGCCGGATGTCGGTAAATCGCCGACAGATACTCCTGTGTTGCCGGGTGCGACAGCACAGGCTGAAAAAGCGATCAGTCAGGGGATGATGGACAAGCTGTCGAACGCGGTCGGCAGCGAATATGTAATCGGTGCAGAAGATGTGTTGGACATTACCGTATGGAGGAATCCAGACCTGTCAAGGCAGGTGCAGGTACGTCCTGATGGGCGAATTTCAATGCCGATCATTCGCGATGTGGTGGCCGTAGGCAAAACGCCCACTAAATTGGCCGAGGAAATGACGAACAAGCTCAAGGAATATGTCCAAAATCCCGTCGTTGCCGTGACCTTGAAGGAGGTCAATAGCTCGAACATCTTTCTGCTCGGTGAAGTCGCTCATCCCGGCAAATATCCGCTAAAGAGCAAAACGACGCTCTTGCAGGGAATTACCATGGCAGGGGGGTTTAAGGAGACTGCGGCGAGGAATCAGATCGTGATATTTCGGTTTACCGAAACTGCCCCGGGTATGAAGCGATTCACGGCCAGCTACGACGACATCGTGCTCCGCAGCGGAATCAGTGACAATTTCGAGCTGAAGCCGGGTGATACCCTCGTAGTACCAAGTGAGTCAATGGTGGTCTTCCCGGGTCGCTAGGGAACACCAGAAAGGATTACCGTGGACAATTACGCGAGACGGGCAAGGATGCGCACGGCATATGTGTCAATGGTAAGAACTCTATCAGTTGGGGTCTTATTGTGCTCCTTTACTGTTCAAGCTGGTTGTCTGGGGCCGGTGACGTCGAGAGAATATAAGGCCTCCGATGTTCCCACCGAATTTCTGCTCGGCTCTGAAGATTTGATAGAAATCAATGTTTGGAAGAATCCGGATCTGTCGAGGGTGACCTTGATACGACCGGATGGATATGTGTCGATGCCGATCATCGGGGACATTCAGGCGGCGGGTCTCACGGCAGAGGCGCTCGCCGCGCAAATTACCGAGCGTCTCAAAGGCTATATCCAGAACCCTTCGGTATCGGTCAACGTCAAAGAGCTCAACAGTTATTCAGTGTTCGTTTTGGGAGAAGTGACGAAGCCGGGCAAGTATCAGCTCAAATCGTACGTCACAGTGCTTCAAGCGATTTCTATGGCCGGAGGCTTCACAAACTATGCGAGCAAGAATCGATTGCAGGTTGTTCGGGTGATTGAAAGCCCCGGTCACAAACGTCAGGAAATCCACATCCCGCTACGTTATGATGACCTCGTCAGCGGTCGCGGTGAACCGGGTAATATCGTGTTGGCCTCCGGCGATACGGTCGTCGTGCCGTGATTCTGGGATGCGGAGTGTTCGACATACCGCTGACGCTGTTTCGCCAAAAAACCATGCACGCGGTATAACAGGGGTGGATCGGTTCGCAGCCGATCCTCATCCGTTTGTAGCTACTTCTGAGAAGGAGTGTGGTGACTCTATTGTGGTGTTGTAAGAAATCAAAAATCAGACCATTGCTTCGGTTCGCATTTGCGACTGTACTTATCTGGGGGGCATTTCCTTCGGTCTCAGTTTATGCGGAGACGAACATTGTTCCCTGGGGTTCGGTGATGGGACGATACGATAGCAATGTATGGCGTAGACCAAAGGAACTTCTAAGGGACGCCCAGGGGAATGTCCCGCAGCTCGATGATTTTGTGACCAATGTGAGCGGCGGGCTAGACCTGCGGCATGACAGCCGAGACCTTGAAGCAGATCTTAAGGTGGGGGGAAATTACAGCGCGTTTGTGGACAATAGTAACTTAAACTTTTTTGGTGCCTTGCTCAACGGCACTGTCGGTTTGGATCGATGGGTTGATCGGTATGTCAGAGGGGCGCGTCTGCGCGTCACCGAGAACTTGGTATATACCCCCGAACAAACTTTTGGAAGCAGGTTGAGGGCAGAGGATGACGTCTTCGGTAGTGGCCTCGTAACATTTCGGCGGAGCAGGCTTCTGAACACAACGGCCTTCAACGGGAGCTACCCTCTGTCCCGAGACATTTCTTTGGAAGGTGGGTACATATTCGGCCTTCGGAGGCTGACCAGTACAACCGAAGGGGGGGATGTAACCGCGGCCACCTTCTTCAACACGATGACTCACACATGGCACGGAGGGCCCCGATATAACCTGACGCGAAACGACAGCGTCGCCGCCTTGTATCGACAGAGTTTCATTACCCAAGAGCGATCCGAGGGGGGTAGGACATTTAATAGTAACATCATTACGCTCGAAGGTGACTATACGAAGCTGTTCCAGGATTGGACATTCACTGTCCGCGGAGGCGTCACGTTTGTCGAACCGGCAAGCCGGTCGTTCCCGTCCGGTTCCATCAGTGTCACAACCAAACCGGAGCGAGACACTGTCCTCAATCTTACGCTTTCACGGCAAGGCGCACCGTCATTCTTTTTACAGGGTGGAACGAGGATCAACAATCTTGCGCAGGCGACAATCAGGCATAGAATTTATGAGCGACTCAGCGTCAGCGGGAGTGGTGGGTATGCACTTAGTCAGTTTTTCCCCAACACCGAATCTGAATTTCAGACTATCACTGGAGCATCGAGGATTGAGTATATGCTGACGAGGACCATCAGAGGAGAGTTCTTCTACATGTTCTCACACATTAACGTAGAGACAACGGCGCTTGAGTACCAGGTATCACGCCATCAAGTAGGATTTATGCTGTCTTTATTCTTGGAAACGTTAGGAGAAACGCTCGGATTTGAATAGGTGAATAGGTGATAGGGGGACAAGCCACGGATGCATAGGACTCAAGCAGAATCGATCACAACAGGTCCTCGTTGGATGGGTAAGAGTTTGAGCCTGCAATTGGGCGTTCTTAATCTGCAGATCCACCTCGCTGGAGCCTATCCTAGGGAGACCTATCCGGGAGTCACCGTTTCATTGCATCATGGTGAGCGACGTCATCTGCGCATTCCTGTCCAGCTTTAGTCCCCCCACTGAAGTGTGCATGGGCTGCAAATCGAGTTGCGACACTGAAAATTTTAGGACATGACAACCCGATCTGTAAGTGGGAAGGAAAGCCGTATCAGTCGGTCATTGGTTGGCCGAGGGGATAGAGTGTTGATCACGGGAGCCAGTGGGTTTCTCGGCTCTCATCTCTGTCAGCGGTTGCTCCACCGCGGGGTGGAAGTGCATGGCGTGTCTCGCACGCTCGGAGGTGCTCCATCTGAGAATCCACGATGGTGGAAGGTGGATCTCGAAGACTATGCTGCCGCTAAGAATTTGTTGGAAAGCGTGAAGCCTCATGTGGTGTTTCATTTGTCCGGCCTTGCGACAGGGGATCCGGACATCCGCCATGTTTTGCCGACGTTCCGCAGCCAGCTCCTTGCAACGGTCCATCTGTTAACAGCATCGGCAGAAATCGGATGCCGCCGGATCATCCTGACCGGATCCCTGACGGAACCCCAAGCCGGCCAGGTAGACAACCCACCTAGTTCTGCCTATGCGGCATCAAAGTGGGCAAGCAACGCGTTCGGCCGGATGTTTCACTGCCTCTATCAAACACCCGTGGTTATCGTTCGTCCGTTCATGGTGTACGGACCGAATCAGAATCCGAAAAAAGTGATCCCGTATTCGATACAGTCTCTTATGCGAGGGGACCAGCCGAAATTGACGAGTGGGAAGTGGCGCGCCGATTGGATCTATGTGGATGACGTGATAGACGGCTTTATCGCAGCGGCGGAGGTCCCGGGAATTGAGGGCTTGACCCTTGATCTGGGGGCAGGGCAGCTGGTTTCGGTAGAGACCATGATCCGGCGGATAGTCGAAATCATGGGAGTATCCATTGAGCCACAGTTTGGGGCGTTATCGAGCCGGGTTTGTGAGGAAGTGCGAGCCGCTGACCTCGAACATACACGTCGCGTGTTGGGTTGGGAGCCGAAGATATCTCTATATGAAGGTATTCGAAGGACGGTCGAATGGCATCGATCGGCCATGCCGAGTCCAACGTCACCATAAGAAGAACCGCGCGAGCCGACTAATGGAATCAAATATTCAAGTCATTCGGATTGAGCCGTCCAAAGGATGGGTGGCGCTTCAACTGCAAGAGTTATGGGCTTATCGGGAGTTGCTCTACTTCCTGATCTGGCGTGATGTGATGGTCCGCTACAAGCAGACAGCTCTAGGGGTCGCATGGGCGATCATACAGCCTGTGTTCACCATGCTCGTGTTCAGTCTCTTTTTCGGCCGCCTGGGAAAGATGCCTTCCGACGGAATTCCGTATCCGATCTTCACCTATGCTGCCTTGGTTCCCTGGACCTTCTTTTCTCAAGGGCTGAGTCAAGCATCCAACAGCCTGGTCGGCAGTGCCAATCTGATCAAAAAGGTCTATTTCCCGCGACTCTGTGTCCCCATAGCGGCGGTGACTTCGGGGCTCATCGATTTTGCGCTTGCCTTTTTAGTGTTGCTTGGAATGATGCTCTATTACGGCATTCTCCCGGGAGTCAAAGTCGTCTGGCTCCCGGTGTTGCTTCTGCTGACCGTGACTACATCACTCGGTGTCTCGCTCTGGCTTTCTGCATTGAACGTCCATTTCCGCGACGTGCGGCACATCATCCCTTTTTTGACGCAGATCTGGCTTTTCGCAACCCCGATCGCCTATCCGAGCAGTCTCTTATCTGAGCCGTGGCGAACGCTTTATAGCATCAACCCCATGGTCGGGGTGGTCGAAGGATTCCGTTGGGCCTTGCTGGGGGCGGAGACAGCGCCAGGGCCGATGGTGATGGTGTCTTTTCTGGCTGCCCTGGCGATTTTGGTGAGCGGCATATTCTACTTCCGTCGTCTGGAAAAGACGTTTGCCGACGTGGTGTGATGTCATGATTCGTGTCGTGCGCAGAAGCATGAGTAAGATACCGATGAGCGTAGAGCGCGGAGGAAAAGTCTAAGGGATCATGGGCGATATTGCGATACGAGTAGAAGACATCGGCAAGAAGTACCGCATTGGTAAAGCGGAAAAATACAAAACGCTGAGGGATACCTTGACCTCGGCGTTCACCGCTCCCTTTCAGAAGGTAGGGCGATGGGTACGAGGCGAGGCACCGGACGACACGGGACAGGATGAGCAGATCTGGGCGTTGAAGGACATCTCGTTCGAAGTCAGGCAGGGTGAGGTCATCGGAGTGATCGGTGGCAACGGTGCCGGTAAAAGTACCCTCTTGAAAATACTGTCCCGGATCACCGAGCCGACGACGGGTTTTGCCGAGATTCACGGGCGTGTCGGCTCGCTGTTGGAGGTCGGGACCGGTTTTCATCAGGAATTAACGGGGAGGGAAAATACGTATTTAAACGGTGCGATTCTCGGGATGAATAGAAAGGAGATCGATAGAAAATTCGACGACATTGTCGCTTTTTCCGAAGTCGAGAAGTTTATCGATACTCCCGTCAAGCACTATTCCAGCGGGATGTATCTCCGCTTGGCGTTTGCCGTGGCAGCCCATCTTGAGCCCGAGATCCTTATCGTCGATGAAGTGCTGGCCGTTGGGGATGCGGGATTCCAACAAAAGTGCCTGGGGAAAATGGGGGCGGTGGCCAAAGAAGGGCGCACCGTCTTGTTTGTCAGCCATAACATGGGAGCCATCACGCAGCTGTGTGGAAGGGCCGTGCAATTGGAGAAAGGGAGATTGAAAAGGAGTGGATCCGCCGGAGAAGTCGTCAGCGCGTACTTGTCGTCGGTGGCGGGGACCGAACTGAAGTCGAGTTGGTCGGACGAATCCTCCAAGCCGAATGGCGCTGATGTTCGATTCAAATCCGCACGACTGTTGTCTTCTGACGAAGAGCTACTGTCCATGACAAGCTTTCACGAGCCGCTTCAAGTCGAGATTCTGTACGAAGTGAACGTACCCATAAGAAATCTTTCAGTCACATGCCTTCTTTATGATTCGATGAATCATCTCGTGTTTGAGTCGATGGATTCCGATATGCCGGAATGGAATGGGTGCGTCAGAGAACCCGATACCTATCGTGCCACCGCCAAAATACCGTCCTGTCTCCTCAGGCCCGGTCGCTACCAAATATCGTTCTCTGCGTTCGTCGAAGGTGTGAGGGGCATTGCGCGCCTTGACAGAGTCCTGACGTTCGATGTGTCGGGCGTAGGCTACACCTTGCAGCCCAAGCGTAGCGGTATCGTCTCGCCCGTGGTTGATTGGAAGGTGTGTCGAATCAGTGAAAACGAGCGGGTGGTTTAGCGCTCTCTTCTATTGCTCTAATAGAACGCCGAATATTGAAACGCCCATAAGATGTTCCTGTCAGTCCTGGCGGGCGGGCGACCCATACACGCTTCCAGGTCAGGGTGCATGATGCTGGTTCCGGCAATGCTTGAAAAGGCCATCATCGTCGCGGCGCACCCGGACGACGAAGTGTTATGGTTCAGCTCCATTCTAGAGAGAGTCACTGGGATCGTCGTTTGTTTTGTGAACAGCGAGTCTTACCCGGGGTGGACCATCGGAAGGCGAAAGAGTTTGGCGGCATACCCGATGAAGAATCTATCCGTTCTCGATATCGATCAGTCGGAGGTGTTCAACGGCGGGGATTGGAGCAATCCAGTTCTAACGGACTATGGAATAGAGATCGGGAATAAGAAGATGTCCGGCCGCAGTGAGCAATACAAAAGGAATTACGAGAAGCTGAGACAACAGCTTGAGGAGCGTTTGGCAGGGTGCCTCAACGTGTTTACGCATAATCCTTGGGGAGAGTATGGACATGAAGAGCATATACAGGTCTATCGAAGCGTCAAGAGTTTGCAAGCCAAGCTGAAATTTAACTTATGGTACTCCAATTATGTCAGCAATAAATCGTTCAAGTTGATGCTGAGTCATCTGAATGGATTTCATTTCGACTATGTCTCTTTTAGAACGAACAAGACTCTGGCGCGGGATATTCGGGACATATATAAGAAGAATAAATGTTGGACTTGGTATGATCACTGGGAATGGTACGACGAAGAATCGTTTATCAGGGAAAGGATTCTGGAGCCGGGGGACAAAAGGGTCGGAAATCTGTTTCCAACCAATCTCATCAAAGTCAGCCTTCCTCCGGCACGAACCGGAAAGGGCCATTCTTATTTTTCAATGATAGGCCGAACGATGAAGAAATTGGCGAAGACGATCTTTAGGAAATTTGGCGTAGACATCAAGCCGTATGTGCCGAGTGTGTATGAAAAAATGGTGTCGCTTGAGCCTGAAAAGAAAACACAAGGCACAGTGCTCATTTCGTATCACATCAAGCCGTTCTTATTAAAGCCGGAAGAACCGGTTCCCAATTCACATACCAGCCAGTGGCGGTGTGTGCAGATGGCGAAAACGTTTTTAGACCTGGGATACTCCGTCGACGTGATTGATTCACACAATCACGTCTTTCAGCCGAAGAAGCCGTATGCGGTGTTCGTCGGTCACAGGATTAATTTTGATCGGATTGCCGGACTGCTCAAGAGTGACTGTATCAAAATAGCCCACCTCGATACGGCTCATTGGGCCTACAACAATTACTCGACCTATCGGCGCAAATTGGACCTGCAGCAAAGAAGGGGAATCACCATCACAGGAAGCGATAGAATCGTCGAGCATACGCTGGCTCTTGAGCATGCTGATTGGGTGACCGTCTGCGGCAATGATTTCAATGTCGAGACACTTCGGTATTCAAGGAAACCGATTTATAAGCTTCCTCAGACCCCACCGGCTGTGTACCCCTGGCCTGACGACAAAGAGGTCGGCGCGTGCCGGACGAATTTTCTCTGGTTCGGCAGCCATGGCTTTGTGCACAAGGGCTTGGATTTGGTGTTGGAAGCGTTTGCTGAAATGCCGGAGTATCATCTGTACGTGTGCGGTCCGCTCAAAAAGGAAGAAGAGTTCATCGCGGCGTATCGTAAAGAGCTCTATGAAACATCCAATATCCATACGGTCGGATGGGTTGATGTGGAAAGCCCGGAATTTGCCCTGCTGGCGCAGAAGTGCCTGGGGGTGGTCTATCCTTCTTGCGCGGAAGCCGGAGGAGGGAACGTCATCGTCTGTATGCATGCGGGGCTCATTCCCCTGGTCAGTTATGAATCGAGTGTGGACGTGGAGGATTTTGGCGTGGTCTTCAAGGATAACTCCGTCGACACCATAAGAAGTGCCGTGCAAACGGTGTCTCATCTTCCGGTCGATCGGCTTCGGCAGATGGCCAGGAAAGCGTGGGAATTCGCGCGAGCCAATCATACTAGGGAAAAGTTTGCAGAAGAGTATAAGAAGCTTGTGTTGAGCGTTGTGGAGAAGGCAGGGAGCAAAGAGTCAGAAGAGAGTCGCTCAATGTCGAAGTGAAAGGTACGCCGTGGTTCGGGATATGAATGCAGAGTCACAGCCTTTGGTCAGCGTACTTACCCCCGTTTACAACGGCGAGAGTTATTTGCCTGAGTGTATTGAGAGCGTATTGGCGCAAACCTATCAAAACTTCGAGTATTGCATCGTCAACAACTGCAGCACTGATCGGACCTTGGAAATCGCCGAAGAGTACGCGAAGAAGGACAAAAGGATCCGTATCCATAATAACGTAGATTTCGTCGGCGTCGGGCAAAATGGAAACATTGCTTTTCGCCAGATTGCCTCGAATAGCAAATATTGCAAAGTCGTCCATGCCGACGATTGGCTGTTTCCGGAATGCGTCATGAAAATGGTGGAATTGGCGGAAGCCAATCCGACGGTTGCCATTGTGGGTGCCTATAGCTTGGTCGGAGACCGGGTGTCATGGGATGGGTTGCCCTATACGACTACCGTGATATCCGGCCGGGAGATCAGCCGATGGACACTTTTGGGAAAGCCGTATGTATTTGGAAGTCCCACGGCGCTTATGTGGCGGTCAGACCTCGTGAGAGCCTCCGAGCCGTTTTACGATGAGTCCAACAGCCATCGCGATTCGGAAGCATGCCTTCGGATCTTGAGAAGTTGGGACTTTGGATTTGTGCATCAAGTGCTGACTTACATTAGAATACGGGAAGCTGATGGAAGGACGTACAGCAGGCAGTACAATACTTATCTGCCTAACTATATCGATAGACTTCTAAAGTTCGGTCCGGCAGTGTTGACCGAAGAGGAACTGCACGCACGGCTCAATCACTATTGGGCCAAGTACTATGACTATTTGGCTGCCGCGGCGCTCCTATTACGGGAAAAAGAATTCTGGGCGTTTCACCGGGACAAAATGGAACGCATGGGACAACCATTGAACCTGCCGAGATTGGCCCTCGCCGTTTCATCGAAAATTATGGATTACCTTTTTAATCCCAAGCGAACCATTGAAGGGTTATGGAGTAAGATTAGGCGTAGAGTTCAGTGGTAGATGAAGAAAGACGTTGTTCCGGTATGCTACATGTGACGAGCGTAGACTGAGACCATCATGAGTACTGCCGAACAAGATTCAAGATCGAATGTTTCATGTCGACCGCTCTTCCCTAACGTTGGGGTAGTCGCGTTTGTTCCGGAGAAATGGGGCGGCCCCTGGCTGTCGCGGCATCAGGTGCTTACCCGCCTTTCCAGATATTTCCATGTCGTCTGGGCAGAGCCTGCCAGAAGGTGGAAGGATCTGTTCCTTGGCATTCAAAAGCCGGTGGAACGATCGCATCGCTTGGAAGAATTTCCAGAGGGGATGATTCTGTATCAGCCGGAAAGGTGGCTGCCCTGGTGCGGTCGGCCGGCTTGGTTGGCCTCGTGGACCGCGGTGGAACGAGGTCGCCGTGCCGCAGCATTGCTTCGTCAGCGTGGGTGCAAGACCATCGTGTTTTATCTTTGGCGGCCTTATTTTGATAATGTCTTAGAGTGCGACTCCTATGACCTCAGTTGCTATCATATCGTGGATGAATATTCGTTTTCCCCGACCGAGCTGCCGCTGACAGATCGAGAGGTCCAACTGATCAAGAGGGTAGACCAAGTCTTCATCCATTCTCCCGCATTATTGGAACGTAAAGGGCAGTTCAATCCACATACACTATTTGTCCCCAATGGCGTCAACTACCGGGCATTTGCGACTCGACATGAGGAACCGGCTGACCTAAGAAAGATCCCCCATCCGAGAATCGGCTATATCGGGGTCATCAAGCCTCAGCTGGATTTTGGCCTTCTGCTGCGGCTGGGGAAGCGTCATGTGGGATGGTCCTTTGTCTTTGTGGGACCCAAGAACAATCTTGGAACGGATGCGATGCTGGTGGATGAGTTATCCCGAATGCCGAATGTGCATTTCCTTGGACACAAACCAATAGAGGTGGCCTGCGTCTATCCACAGCATTTGGATGTCTGCTTGCTGCCGTACAAGGCCAACGACTACACAAAATACATTTATCCTCTCAAACTCCATGAATATCTGGCTGGAGGAAAGCCTATCGTAGGGACCGCCATCCGATCTCTGTTGGATTTTGCCCATGTCATTAAGCTGGCCAGTACACCAGAGGAGTGGTCGCAAGCCTTGGCCGAGTCACTTGCACCTGACATGGTGTCCATTGACCAGATGGAAAAGCGGCGGAGCATTGCAAAACAGGTCGATTGGGATACCTTGGTTCACACCATCGCCGGTACACTGTGCAAACGAATTGGGCCGTTGCATCAAAAGCGATTCGCCGAACTGAACTCCGAAGCATGTCCGGCATACGCTGCCAATCGTTGATGCCATTTTTTGTGTGATAAAAACCGCACTCCGGACAGCAATGCAAGCGGCTATCCAAAACATCCGCAAAATAGGGTGCAAATAATGGGACTATATTCGATAACTAGGTCTGCCCGTTGGTGGCTGAATGGCTTTCCAGGTGATCGGTATGCTCGACTGCTAGCGCAGGCCGAGCATTGGTCAAAAGAAGAGATGCAGGCTTACCGAGACGGCAAGCTTCGAAGTTTGATCGCCCACTGCTACGAGAATGTTAAATACTATAGAGATGTAATGCACCGTGAGAAAATCAAACCCAAGGATATTCAGTCTGCAGCAGATCTTGTCAAGCTGCCCTTATTAACGAAAGAGATAGTAAGGAAGCACCGAAGCGAGTTGATGGCCTCGAATATCGGCCACATGGTAGTTACCTGGTCGAAAACTGGAGGTACCACCGGAGAGCCAATGCAGATTTGTCGGAACGTAGAATGTGGTGCTTGGACAAGTACGTGTTATGAGCGTGGATTACGATGGGGAGGGTTGGGGCCGGAGATTCCAAGAATCAAACTATTCGGTGGTTCATTGGGAATTGATAAGAAGTCTTTGATAGAAAGATTTGGACTGCGGATTCGTGGAGATTTGTTTTTGCCGGCATTCGAGCTTCGCGCGGACACAGCGCCGACCTTTTTCACTAGGATACATAGATCCAAATGTCGTTTCTTGATAGGCTATACGTCTGCCATTTATCGACTGGCCACGCTAGCAGAAGAAATGAACGAAACAATTCAATTCGATGCCGTGTTTCCCACAGCGGAGCTGCTGCTGCCGGAATGGGAAGAAACGATCCGAAAAGTATTGTCATGTCGCGTTTTGCCGTATTACGGGTGTGGTGAAGTGGGTTCTTTGGGGTACTCTCGGCCTGATTCCAGCGGGTATTTCATTCCTGGGGAGCATGTCATAATTGAGGTACTGCAAAAAGATGGCTCTTCGCAGTTGTCGGGCGATGGGGGATTCGTCATTACGGATCTCGATAACTACGCCATGCCGATCATCCGATACGTGAATGGAGATGCAGGCAAAGTATCCGATGCGCATGACAGTAGTCTCCCCTTTAACCGAATTGAACGGCTGGATGGGAGATATAATAGCTTGCTAATGACAGATACCGGGGATTTGATTTCTGGAGCTATCGGCCCGCACATCTTTCGCCACGTACCGTCTGTTCGAACATACCGAATCATTCAAGAAACACCCCTGGATATAGTCATTAATATTGTCCCAGAGGTCAGCTACAGTATGAAAGATGAAAACCTCATATTAGATCTCTTTGCCAAGCATCTCGGCAGGAAAATTAAAATAGTCATCAAGAGAGTAACTCATATAGAGGTCCCACCATCTGGAAAGTCGGTCTTTGTCATAAATCGGTGTCTATCGCAACCAATTCATCGCTAAGTTTAGGACGATCGCGAAAAGCTTGAGGTCGGTAGAGTAAAGGTATGCCTGGATGGGGCTGCGAGAAAAAGGATGAACGAACGCAAACCTAAATTATTGTTTTTGGCACATGCCTTTCCCCCCTGGAACGCAGCTGCTTCTGTACGGCTCTGGAATATTGCCAAACATTTGGCTCGATTGGGTTGGCAAGTGACGGTTGTTTCGCCAGATCCTTCGCTACTCCGCAACGCAGAAGATCCGGAAAGGATCACTGCTCTTTTGGCTGAAGAAGGCATCAAGCGTGTGGTTACTGATTATCGGTGGCGCTGTCTTTCTCCAGAAGTTCTGAAGTGTTGGAATCAGAATCTCGGCTGGTTGGCGGGGGGAGTCTGCCGAACCATTGCACGGAGCTTAGGGATCGATAGGTCTATAGGGTGGATCAAGGCCGCGGAGCAGGCATGTTCCAGTTTGGGCCCGGAGGACGTTGACATAATCCTTGCTTCGGGCTCACCGTTCGTGGCTTTTAGGCTGGCAAAGAAATTGTCAGACCGACTTGACCGGCCCTATGTTATGGACTACCGTGATCTTTGGACAGGAAATGCCCATGAGACGGGTCTATCGCGGCCGGCCACAGTCCGTGAAGAGGCAAGTTTGCTCAAAGGTTGTGCGGCTGTGACGGTCGTGTCACCCTCCTGGGGTGTTGCCTTAGATCGCGCTCATGGTGTCGGCGCCAAGCTTCATGTGGTTTCAAATGGCTACGACCCTCATGGAATGGCGGACGTTCGACCATACGACTTTGGACATTGTGCCTTTGTGTATACAGGGGTCTTCTACCCTTCCAAACGAGTCATTTCACCGTTTCTGGCTGCGCTGAAGCATCTCAAGGAGAGTGTTGCAGAAAATAATAATAGAAAAAAGTGGTACTTTCACTACTATGGAAAGGATGTACGTCACGTCCGCGAACAGGCAGAGCGGTTTAAGTTGAGCGATCAGGTCGTGTTACACGGAAGGGTCTCACGGTGTGAGGCTTTATCGGCGGTCAAGGGCGCAAGTCTGGCCGTCGTCATCGCATCAGTCGAGGACGAGGGCACGTTAGCCGATAAAGGGATTGTCACAGGTAAAATATTCGAGGCAATCGGGGTTGGAACACCGGTTCTCCTGATCGCCCCTAAGGGTAGTGATGCGACAATGACTACCGAGGCTACTGGATTAGTGAGAAGTTTTACGGGAACCGACATTCGGGGCATGGCATCGTTTCTTTCAGAGGTAGTGAGCGGAAAGGTTCCTGAGCCGAAAAATGTGGAAATGTTTTCTTGGATCAACATTGCGAAGCAGCTGGATGCGGTGTTGCGTGAAATAATTTCGGCTAACCGGTTGATGCCTTCTGGCATAGCCTAGGCTAACCCGCGAGGTTGGACAGAACCAACATGCCAGAGAACGTGCTCCCCAGCATACGCTATGCATTTTATCTGTTGGTATTGGCTATACCCTTTGAAACAGCATATACAGAAACGGCTTCACTAATCGGAAGCATTCCTCTGCTAATTGGAATGGCGCTGACGGGAGCTGCGCTGTTACAACCACGGGTCTGTTTCAACCCTCCCCCTTTCGCATTTTGGTGCTTTGTCGGTTACTTCGTGGTCTGTCTCGCTCTTGGTACGACTCAGAATCTCGAATATATACGGCCAGTATTCACGAAGCTCATGACCTTGGCTCAGATGCTCCTGCTGATGTGGATTAGCTTTAACCTGCTTAGATATCCGGAAATTTGCAGAAGCGCCCTGCTGTTATTTGTCGCTGCATGCGCGATTCTTTCCATACTCCAGGTGCTGGGTATAGGGACTGTACGCATGGCACAGGGTAGGTCATCCATGTTTGGAGACAATGCCAATACAGTGGGGGGTACTTTATCGCTTGGCCTGATTACGTTGGTTGGTATCACTTATGGGCGAACCATCGTCGAAAGAAGGTTGACCCTCCTCGCGTGGGTAGTGTTTCCCATCATTGGAACCGCAATTATCATGACAGGGTCAAGAGGCGCATATATAGGTCTCGTGGCCGGGATCGGCTTACTGGTCGTTCGAGATGGAACATGGGAGGCTAAACTTAAGATCGGTTCGATTGCCCTATTGGCCATTGCGTTTTTGGTCTTTGCCGCGCTTTCAGATGATGCAATGAGGACTAGATTGGAACGTTCTTGGTATCAAGGAGATACGGCCGGTAGAGACAAGATTCAGGCTCATGCCTGGGCGATGTTTTACGAGAAGCCCATGCTTGGATGGGGGCCTTTTTATAATGAGGTCGAGCTGGGTTCGCGCCTTGGCAGATCAATAAGAGGTACGCACAGTTTATACCTCACAGTGTTGACGGAAGCTGGTTTAGTTGGAGCTATCTTATTTTTCGGTGGTCTCGGACTCTTGGTGAGAGCGGCCTGGCAAGCTCGTCTCCGGATAGAGGGGGCACTGCCTATGGCGTTAATGGGTAGTTTAGTGATCACTTCTATCGCGGCACAGTGGATAGGTCGAAAAATGTTCTGGTTGATACTGGCATATGTACTGGCGAGCGCTTGGTCGCTTCGTGAGACGGCTCGGCAGGTACCTTCTCATTCGGACCCGCTCAATGTTACGGGCGAGGGTAGTGGGACATTAGCCTCAGCCTCGTTTTCGGAGGGCGCCAATGCAGGGCATGGAAAAGTTTCAGCACGGCGGGAAAGGTCTTCATAGTTATTTTGCGTGAAGCGGCACATCTGAGTGATTTTTATTCCATTACACGATGCATATTCTCATGGTC
Source organism: uncultured Nitrospira sp. (assembly GCA_964465695.1). Classification (GTDB taxonomy): domain Bacteria; phylum Nitrospirota; class Nitrospiria; order Nitrospirales; family Nitrospiraceae; genus Nitrospira_D. Next base: position 12,796 of record CAYXKP010000015.1, on the reverse strand, counting down.
GCAGTCAGTTTCCCCTCGCCCGAGCATCCCTATCGGGGTACGTTCATCGGCGAGCAGGTGAAACGCCTGCTGGATCATGTTGAGCGAATCACGGTGCTGTCTCCGACAACATACGTTCCGCGATTTGTACAGATAAGCCGGGTTGCAAGGCAAGCTTCCTTGCCGGTACGTTACGAATTTGTGAAAGATCGTTGTGAGGTTCTGTTCCCGCGATATGTGAAACCGCCGGGGCAGGCTTGTCTCTGGTGGACTACAGCTCAGTGGCGCCGAATTGTTGCCAAGACGGTGGGTGATCTTCTTCAAACCGGGTCGCTTTCCCTGATCCATGCGAATAAGGGCGGCTTGAGTTCTTGGGCAGCGATTCAGGCCGCCAGACAGTATGGTTTACCCTGCGTGGTCACGTATCAAGGCACCGAGGTGCACACAGATTTGGTCAACCAACAAAAGGAATGGAAGCTCTGTCGAGATTCCTTTCGCTCTGCCGATCTCAATATTTTGGTTAGCCGCTCACTGGAACGTACCCTCAAAGCTTACACTGAGCCACAAGGGCGATGTGAGGTTCTGATAAGAGGAGTGGATTTAAAGACGTTTTCTCCGCCGAAGGTGGAAGGAATGAAGCAGCCGGTCGTCTTGTTCGTCGGCGCAGTGAGAGAAGCGAAAGGCGTCTTTGATCTTCTTGAAGCTTGGAGACAAGTCGTTGCTAAATGCCCATATACCGAGTTGTGGCTTGTGGGACCTGATCATACGAATGGTCGTTTCGCACAGGATGTAGGGTCTCGTGGGCTCGATAAATCGGTCAGGATTTTTGGACCACAACCTCTGGGTAAAGTTGCTGATCTTATGCGACAGGCTCAAGTTCTCTGTTTGCCGAGTTACGGAGAAGGCACGCCGAACTGCGTGATGGAAGCGATGGCTTGCGGGCTTCCTATTGTTGCCACAGATGTTGGGGGGATTCCAGATATTGTCGAATCCAACCGGACCGGCATATTAGTGCAGAAAGGGAACACTCAGGGGCTAACAGAAGCTCTCGCGTCTTTGCTTCAAGATGCCGGTCGAAGAGCGTCCATGGGCGAAGCTGCCTATGCGTTTGCTCGAGAATACTTTGATGCGCGAAAAACTGCTGAGCGTCTTGTGGGATGGTATCGTGAGCTTGTCATGGCATCGCAGGGAGCAGCTAAAATTCGGGCAGGGGTGGGACGAAGAGATGATTCAACCTACAAGTAGAAATGCCATCAAAGTATGCCACGTGTGCTCGGGGCATACGTCTGATGATCCCCGCGTCTTCCATAAGGAGTGTAGATCCTTGGCGCAGGAAGGGTACGATGTACATCTTGTCGCGATAGACAAAAATTTCACAAGCTATCAATCAGATAACGTCACCATTCATCCACTCACGTTTCCTAAAAGCCGCCTCGAACGGATCTTTCGTCGGTGGATGGTTGCAGATATTGCTGCAAGGGTATCTGCGGATTTGTATCATGTCCATGAGCCGGAGCTTCTTGGGCCGATCCTGAATCGCGTCGGGTGCACGCCAGTAATTTATGATGTCCATGAATCTTACCTTGATGTACTTGACCAGCGCGAATGGATTCCGCGCGTAGTGCGTCCATTCGCGAAGGCTTTATGGAGACGATTAGAGGCCAAGTTGGTCAGAAAGTGTCGCGCCATTGTTACTGTCGTAGAGCCGATTGCTGAGCGATACTCACATCTTCACAATCGTGTGGAGATAATTCGAAATTTTCCTTATTTCTCTTACGAAGACGCGAATGACTTTCCACCGCCTGATCGTGAGCAGGCCTGTGTATTTGCGGGATCTCTAAGGAAAGACCGGAACCTTAAGAATATGGTTCTGGCAATCGGCTTGCTTCGCCAACGGGGCGTGACTCTACAATTGTGGTTGGCCGGTAGATGGGAAAGCGCTGAATATGAGCAAGCGATTCGGAAGCTTGCTATCAAAGAAGGAGTTACCGATCAAGTGCACTATTCAGGTGTTCTTTCACACCAAGATGCACTAGCACTGGAATCTCGAGCAAGCATTGGAATGGCCACATTGTTACCTATACAGAATAGCGTCAACTCGCTACCCATTAAGGTGTTTGAATGTATGGCGTTGGGACTGCCGGTCGTGTACTCAAACTTTCCTCTACTGCAAGCGTATATAGGTAACTGCGGTGTAGGCTTAGCAGTTGATCCGGAAAAACCTGAACAGATTGCCGGTGCTCTGGAAAGTTTGGTGAAGGACCCTAAAATGGCTGTGAGTATGGGGGAATCGGCTAGGCGTGCCGTAGCTGAAAAGTTTAACTGGGCAAATGAAAGTAAAAAGCTCAGCGCACTTTACCGTGAAATCTTAGGCCCGCAGCTGTCAAAGGCATAAACTAGTGTCGCCTTTTTGCACGGTCGTAGGAGCATGTGACATTTAAGACTTGTCACTGAGTTCCTGCCCTCCTGCTTATTTTTCCCTTCAACCAGCTTATTCCGTTTGGAATGTATCGCCACTTTGGATTTCGCATGAGCCGAAGCATCGTTTTAAGCTCTAGATTCTCTCTGCTTTCCTGTTGACTCTTGGTCATTACGTCATCTGCCAGCGAGTGACGTGGATCCCGTTGATTAAGAAGAGCCGCGCTTAAGTCTTCTAACCTCAGGAGATCTTCCGAATAAGTTGATCCCGAAGATAACTCGGGCCGAAGGTCTTTCCCCTGTCGAAACGGGTGCCACTGGGTCAATTTTGCTTCGTTACGAAATTGAACCGTCAACACTGCGCCCCGAGTGAATTTATGCGGATCGCGCCGCACTTCTTCAGGAGCCAACCGTGCCAAGGCCATCCTTAAAAAGTTTCGCTCTGTGACATGTGGGAGTGAGTTATGGAAGAGCAAATCGCCAAGGCTGTACGCGATCGGAGTGGTGCCATGCCACTCAAGACCTTGCAGTACATGAGGATGATGACCGATAACAATATCTGCTCCATTCTCAGCGAGAAAACGGAATCGGGACCGTGTCTTGGCGGGAGGAACATCTGAATACTCCAGTCCGTCATGGAGAGCAGCAATTACAATGTCGGATTTTGCACGCGCAGTCCTCAAAACTTCTCGCATAATCGGTGGATCGCATGGGGTGACTCCTGGAGACGAATAACCGGCGGGTGGACCATAGCAGAATGCGACTAGCCCAACGGTAAAGCTGCGGACTCGAATAAATGCTGGCTTTATGGCCTCTGTCAGATTCATGCCAGCACCGACGTGATACAGTCCTGCCTTCTTGGTCTCCTCTAGCGTCTCGGACAATCCAATTTGACCGCAATCTAGTACATGATTGTTTGCAAGAGTAACTGCAGAAAACCCAGCCTCTGCGAGCTCCTGCAGTCGGCTCGCAGGAGCGTGAAAAACCAACTCGGGAAGTTTATCCCGGATAGGTTGTGCCTGGACTACGCACGGACATTCAAGATTACCGATCAGTAAATCGGCACCTTCCCAAGCAGGAGAAACTTTCCTGAGCCAGTCCGCTATTGTTGCATTCCCCATATACTGAGCGACTTCGGCCCCGGGCATAACATCGCCGCAGAACGCGATCTTCAGTTCCATGCGCATTTTCCTTTAGACATTTTGATTGTTACCAAGACAGGCTTACCACAGGGGAAAGCAAGTTCAGATATTTTCCACATCATAACGTTGACGGCCATTCCGAGACAACTCCTATAAGAGGATAGGGCTTTTGGGGTTCCAGTTCTTCCTTAGATGACTCGCGAACTCAGCGGGTTAAATATCCAAGCCCACTATACGGTCTGCGTATAGTGTCATCCACCTGCTGTGCATGGAGATTCCCTGTGCCCAATCCGCTGATCGATGACAAGGAAGCTCAGGGAAGACGTGAGGTTTTGGAGAGCATATAGAAGGCGCCTGTAAAACCGCAAGGAACTGTGGCACCATGTTTAATAACACTGTAAATACACTCATAAATTACAAGTACTTTGGAGAAATGAAGCATCCCGACCTCCGAATGATAAAGATGTAGAAATGCCCTTGTAGTGCCGTGTAAGCGATCGAACCATAAGGAGCGCCTGGATTTCTCGGTGCTGAATCGCAGATAAAGTGCTGTAGTCATTTGCATTAGTTCCATTTATAGTTGATTGGATGGCTAGCCCATTTTGATGACTGCCGCTTTGTTTAATTATATCTAACCATTCGGATGGTAAGGATAAGGCGGTTTGCTTCCGGGTAGGTTTCTTATTGCTAAAATGCAGTTTGTAGGCCATCCGAAAATCATTTACAGTATGTTTAGCGTAGGCTCCTAAGGTGAAAAATCGCAACGGTCTCATTGGGGCACCGGTGTCAGTGGGTATTGCTGATAGCACCGGGTTCATTTTTTCTACGGCAGCTGTGACTAGCTTTCTATGAAGTCTGAATCGCCAGGGAGTTTTGAGGCTAATGGAAGTAATTTCATGTGACAAGAAGGGCAGGATCAACTTGCGCAAATCGGACAGAATCCAACAGTAAGATCTATTCATCAGCTTGTGAAGATAAATTATGTCTAGCTTGTAGACGTTTTCGACGTCCGGGGCTGCCGAGTCTATCATTTCGTATGGCTTGAGCAGGCACAAGTTGTGATCGTTTAAATTTAGCTGTCCTTGAGAGACATGCGTCACATCAACGTCGTTAGAAACATACAGCCGATGTTTTAAGAGCGCGTCGAAATTCACTCTATTGGTACGCCCAAGGTTAAGGAGTTCGTGGCGCCAAAAAAAGTCTCGAAATAGCTCGCCACCAAGAGAGCCTACAAGTCCGTCCACTGAATCCCAAAGCGACAACTCTTGTGTGAGCCTGCCATGTACTTTCATGGGCAAATAATTTCCATCCGACAATAGACAGGCATGCGATAAGGATCTAGCCGAATACTCCTCCTCAATCGTCCGACTGTTCCTTTTAAGATTCCAACCAAAATTACTCGCAATCTGCCGAGCCACAATAACATCGGGATGTTTTTCGTCTCCGACAACTCTGAAAGTAACGTGTTTTCCTATTCTGCCTCCCTGCGATGACAAAAGAGTAGCTGCCATAAGGCGGCTGTCATTCCCTCCCGTCAAGTCTACTACGGTAGATGGTCTACTGGCTGCAGATGGACATACCCTGGCAAGAACATCAATGGACTGCTCCACGGCTTCATCGAAATTTATATTTTCTGGAGTCCGATATAATGGCTGCACCTGGACTAGACGAGCCGTCCTGCTTTTAATATCAAAATGCAAACCTCGTCCACATGTCGCGCGCCACACATCGCAATAAAGTGTCCTGCCGGGAGGGATTCCGGTATCACGTAGGAGTGACAGATAGCTGATGCCATCGATACATGCATTCAAGGTATCCGCAACAATAGACGCCTTTGAACTCACGACGACCTTTTCATCGTTCGATCCATAATAAAATCCGTGCTGAGCCCACATATCAGTACAGATCCACAGCGTTTCGCTTAAATGGTCGTAGGATAATAGAGAATAAACTCCGCTCAACATATCTACATCAGGCATTGCTTTTGAACGATGTGATTGGAGGAATTTAATCATATCTTTTACTCTAAACTGATTTGCCTCAGTCCCCAGACGATAACACCAACCAAAAGATATGACGAAAGACCTATTGTTGTGCGGATAATTATTTTCTTCAAGGTAGATATCTCCGTTGTGTCTATCTGTCAGGTCAGCCGCGAGACTGAAGCCCTCTTTGATGACACTTACAGAATGGCTGTTCTTTGCAAATTGTTCGTGAGATGCATAAGTGTTCCGCAAGTGTAAACGAGCACTTGGGTGGTTGGACTTATGCATTACAATAGTGAATTCTGACATATAAATCCTTCAGAACTATAGGCTAAGCATTGTGAACATCTGACTAATTCACGGTTTTAGTCCAGCTGTTCCTGGTATGGATGATCAAGGAGAACGTCGCAGCTGAATGTCACTCCTCCGCGGCCATATACGTACTGAGCCGTGCAAAAACTACTCGCTGGGCTCCAGCTTTGGCAGTTTCATGATTGTGATGCTTGGCATGCGGTCCATCTTCACAGATGGTCTGTAAAGGGAGTCATTCTCAGCCAAATATACAGCACGACCCTCGCACCGTCATGGGACAGCGGCAACACTGTACAGATGAGGTTCAAACAAGTCCTGCGTGACTTAATCCAACGGGCCCAACAGCGCTGGGAACCGATCCTTGGACCGATTGTTGCTTGAAGTAGAGAATGGTATCTGGGACCGCCGGAGTGTCCTCACACCTTTCAGGCGTGAAAAGGTTTACTCCAGGATCAGCATTTCAGCACAGATCTCCGATTAAGTACTGAGTTGACCGGCACGAGATTGTAAAGGGATATTCTCTGGTGATTCTAATTCCCTCCTCCTTCAATGGAAGGAGGAGGGACAGGTCAGATTCCAATTCGCCGACATATTGAGATAAGAGCAATATACGTATTAAAGAGAGCGTAACCCTGTCGGGGTTAGGGGAGATGATACAGTATTCTGTACAGAGTACTCATAAGCGGAAGTGTCTGGAGCCCCATCCGGGACCGGAGGAACCCCAGACGTCGTCCCACGGTTGATCGCAGGACTTCCAGACGCAAGCCGGAAGTCGTTTGTCGACTTACTGACAAAGCCAAGATTGCTTATGCGGTCATAATTGTTCATAAATTTTATTCCTGAAGAGCTTACTGTCATGGCATTGGTAACGGTATTGCTCATGTTGTAACTGATGGTCACGCCGGAGGCGGAAACACCAGACGAACCGATCAACCCATATGCAGCATCATTCGAGATATTATTTTTAATGTTCGCTGTGCTAATTGTTGACCCTAATAAGATGTGTGCTTTTGGCCTCCCGGTTGGGCTACGGCCAGAGAGCGTGTTGTGATAGATATTAAGGCTTCTTGTTGTCCCACCGTAGACATGAATGGGATACCCGCGATTCGAATCGTAGATGACATTCCGTCGCACAGTGACATTAGAAGCACCTGAGATATATATTCCATGATCGTGCTGATATTTATCTGTCGAGCATCCGCTTTCGCCGTTTCTTAGTCTTCCGATACTATAGATGCGATTGCGCTCAGCGAGTGTTCCGGATACATCTTTAATGATTATGCCGGCAAACCCGTTCGTAGAATTCGTGCATGACTTCCGGCCAATATGATGGATGGAATTCGATCGAAGGACTGTTCCGTTCCCAGGTGCTCTAATATTGACTCCAACACCGCCTGCCGAACTGCTGTTGTTGTTTGCTCCTGAAATATCAAACCCTTCGATGACATAGTACGGCTTCTGAACAATGAATCCATAGCCGTTTCTGTTACTGGGTGCGACGATCGCGGCCCCCAGTGGTTTTTCGCTTTTAATGGTAATCGGCTGAGAGGCTGTACCAGAAGGAGTACTTGATCTGTCATACACCCACACGACAACCCCGTTACCGTCTGTATCCGTATAGGTACCAGCGCGCACGATGCACGTATCGCCTGCCTTGATGGGTGAATGGGTGCATTTTTGAGGATTTCGCCATGGGCTGGACGATGTACCTGGGTTGGAATCATTGCCCGTCGTTGCCACGTAGTAAGTGGCGCCTTGGGCCGAAACGGTTCCAAGTAGAATGAGGAAAGCACATGCTCCAGAAAGCGAAAGCAATACACGGCGTAGGGACCTGATCAAAAAGTTGGTCATTATGAGCTCCTGTTGTTAAAATGCTCAGCTTTCACGCGAATACATGGGTCGGAGCAGTTTCCAAGCACATTTCATGCTAAGCATGCAAAGTACTGGGAATACTTATATTTGAAAGATTTAGACCTATTCAGAGGTGTAAAAATAGTATGCGCACGTATACACAGAAAGGAGGAACCATTCCGACTTAATGGCTGTCTAATCGTGATAAGGCAAACCAATGGCCTCATGTCCTTCACTGTTGAGCCCAAAGCGTCGTGATTTGTGGCAGCGGAGAGTTAATCTGCCCAATGTTCGACTGAGAATGCCGGAATCTCTCGGAATCCCGACTGTGTCGTCTACTTCACAATACCCCTTGATCCACATAAATCCTCTAGGGTCATATTTGAGACCCATCCAGTAGAAAGGAGCGGTTGATTTGAGTTGGCATTCTGGGGCATTCTTTACGCTCGCTCGACTAATGATAGCGGCGGAGAGTCGAGAAGCCTCGAAGACACCTGCTTTCTGTGATCATTGCCCACCATGATGGGACTTATAGAGAGAGCAATTTGTGCCGTCAACTATTTTGAGATAGGTTCTAAACAATATGTTTGAAGGAAAACGGCTGCCGCATCGTTGAGCTTTCTCACGTTCTATTGATTTCAAATGCAGGTGACGCGATGAACATTTTTTTGGCGGGGTTTGGGCTCTCCGAGTCGATGAAACAAGCTGCGACGCAGACACTGAGATCGGTCACGGACGTTTACCCTCAACTTGATCTGGATACTTTACACATATGGAATGAAAACAACGCTTTTGTCGGTACACTTCACACAAACTCCGTCATTGCGTCCCCACGAGAATATGTAGCGAAGTCGGAGGGGTACTTGACTTTTTTTTCCGGAACGCCAGTCAGTTCGGACGGAAACATTATCGCTCACCAGGCTGCGGACCTGGCGCGCCATTGGAGCGAGTTACCTAAGACGTTGGACGGCCAGTTCGCGGCCATAAGAGTGGATCTGCAGAATTTCCAAATTGAGGTTCTTACCGACCCTCTGGGAATGGAGCAGGTCTATGTGCACCAACGTGGCTCGACAGTTGTCATCAGCAACAGCGTGCGACTTATCGAACAGACTTGCGCCTTGACCTCAATAGACGAGGTTGGTGCGAGTCTCTTTCTTTCGCTGGGCTGGGTCGGGGGATATCGGACATTGCGAGAGTCGGTTCATGTATTGCCGGGCGGGTGCCTTCACCGGTGGCAATACAATGGGTCCTATTCTTCTTTTGCTTACTTACCTCGAACAAGCCTCGCACAGCTAAGTCGGGGTGGCAGAGAATTACGTATTGATAAATTGGCACATAGTTTGACGACCATGATTCGCTCTCTGAGTGACCGTGTTGACCCATTAGGGTGCGGCTTAACCGGTGGTCGAGACAGTCGAGTCGTCGCAGCTGCGGTAATCGCGTCTGGCGTTCCAGCCTCTTTTGTCACAATGGGCTCGGTAGAAAGCCCCGACGTTAAGATTGCAACGAATATTGCCGAAGCCATGCACTTGACTCATCGCGTTGGCTACCCGCAGGGAATGGTTGTGGATCATTGGGACGAAGGGGCACGTCGGTTAGTTCGACAAACCGACGGCCTTGTCAATCTATGGCAGGTTGCTAATTCCATTTCGCAGTGCCAGCATATTGACAACCTACCATTATCACTTTGGGGCGTAGGAGGTGAGATCGCCAGCGGAACCTACCATCGCAGCTTGAACTTGCCACCGACACGCGGCGAGAGCCAAATCCTAAGGACATTCCTTTCTTGTCTCGTGGCGAAAGACCATATGCTACTTAAACAGGAAACTCGGCACCTTGCTCTTCAAAGCGTGCGTGAAACATGCGAGGGGTTTTTGGATGATGGATTCGAACCATTTGTTGTGCCCGACGCGTTCTATATATTTGAGCGCGTTCGTCGCTGGGCGGGTACCAATATACGTAAAGCTGCTCCAGTTTGTGACATGTTTACGCCTTTTTGCACAATTCCGTATATCGAGGCCGCTCATTCAATGCCACTGCCGGACCGGATTGCCGGACGGCTACACACCGAGCTTATTCGCGCTACAACACCATCACTCCTCGACTTTCCCTACGACAAGCCACGGCGGCCGCCGCTCCCCAAAATAGGTGCTAAGCGGCTGGTGGCTCAGACTATTAGAGAAGCGGCTCCGAGATGGCTTTTGAGAGTTCTGCGATACGGTGTCGGCCAGTTACCACAGAGAACGTCGGAGGGAAAACCTGGTCTTGCGCAGGCTGAGTGGGTGGAGGCAAAACGGGAGTCGATTCTAGATGTCTGTCTCAACCAACCTAGTTCCGTGTTGTGGGATTACGTCGACCGCCGATCATTCGAAAATATCATGTCGTCTAAGACCGCTGATAAAGTTCGTCGTCAGCACTGCGCAAAGATTCTGTCCATTGCGACGTTGTTTTACTATGAAACTGAATCCTATATCAGTCGGTGATTGGGTCGGCTACTCTCAATAAAGCGACATGCTTCCTGATCTCAGCTAACTCGCAGGTCCAAACATTGAGGTGAATTAAATCATAGGAGGTATCATGAGCGGACTTGTGATGGAACTCTGGGCATTTATGAAGGAGCGCAAGAAATATTGGCTACTGCCGATTCTGATAGTTCTGCTTTTGTTTGGAACATTAATTGTTTTCACGCAAGGCTCAGCAGTTGCTCCATTTATCTATACTTTGTTTTAAGTTCTGATGTTTCTTCTTCAAGCAAACTAGCCCTCCCCGCGGCTTTTTAGTGGAAAAATGCTTCTAGGTGCCTGTCTTGTGCTGTGCTCGGCAATATTCGGCAATATAGGGTTACCATAGAATGGACATTGCTCCGTAGATGCGAAATCAGTTGCTGGCTGATGTAACATACGAGAATTCCTTATTCCCCTCGTGTGCGGTATGGACTTACCGAACGCTACCATCTTAGGATACTGGTCACTAATTGCATTCAGCAGTATGGGGCTACTGTTTTCCCAATGGTTTCACCTGATGATCGGCTTGCTTTGAAAGCACCACCGATAAGTTATGTGGCGGACTTCCGTTTCTGCTGTTTCCTCCCCGGCACAGACTAATGGTTTGTACAAACTTACGGTTGTGTTTTCCATGTGCTGAGGTTTTGTATACCTATGTGGGTTTTTGACAGGAGCATTAACGGACGTTTTCGGTTTGCAAATCCCCGGTCTTCAAGCAATAAGATAGATGCTCCAAGCTTGTCCGATTCCGTATTGCGTTACGAGAAGTTATTTGCGAATCTTTGGCGGAGTTAAGTATGAGCCATATCCTGGGAATCTCAGCTTTCTACCATGACAGTGCGGCATGCCTTATCCGTGAAGGAGACATCATAGCGGCTGCTCAGGAAGAACGGTTTACCCGAAAGAAGCATGATCCCGGTTTTCCTTCCCATGCAGTGGCCTACTGCTTGAAGGAGGGAGGGATTACGCTGCGTGACCTCCGATATATCGTCTTCTATGATAAACCGTTGGTGAAATTTGAGCGGTTGATTGAGACGTACTTGGCATTTGCTCCCAAGGGCCTCCAATCGTTTGTGGCGGCTATGCCGGTATGGCTCAAAGAAAAGCTCTTGCTCCGTAATCTGCTTGCAAAGGAGTTTCTCACCCTGGCGCCTGAAATGACACAGTCGGCGCTCCCCCCGCTATTGTTCGGCGAGCACCACGAGTCGCATGCCGCCTCCGCATTTTATCCGTCGCCTTATGACAAGGCGGTGGTTCTCTGTATGGATGGTGTCGGCGAGTGGGCCACGACGTCTGCCTGGCTAGGCGAGGGGAACGCATTGACGCCCCTCTGGGAAATACCGTTTCCTCATTCTCTTGGACTTCTCTATTCCGCATTCACCTACTACACCGGATTCAAGGTCAATTCCGGCGAGTACAAGGTCATGGGCTTGGCCCCATACGGAGAACCGAAATACGTCAAGGCCATCTACGACCATCTCCTCGATCTTAAACCGGATGGGACATTCCGCCTCAATATGGACTATTTCAACTACTGCACCGGCTTGACTATGACGGGGGACAAATTTGATGACGTGTTCGGTGGACCCCCACGGAAACCAGAGAGTAAGTTGACGCAACGTGAGATGGATTTGGCCCGTTCAGTCCAAGAAGTGACTGAGGAAGTCATGCTTCGTGTCACCAGAACTCTCCATCGTGAAACCGGACTCGAATATCTCTGTATGGCCGGCGGTGTGGCTCTCAATTGTGTGGGAAATGGGCGGATCCTCCGAGAAGGTCCGTTCAAGGGGATCTGGATTCAGCCGGCAGCCGGAGACGCGGGTGGCGCGGTCGGTGCTGCGTTGAGTGCCTGGTACAGTTATGACGGTCAACCGAGGGCCTCGACCGGTGCCGATCGGATGAGAGGGAGTTATCTAGGGCCACGACATACGAACGCCGAAATCGAACAATTTCTGAAGAAGGCTGAGGCGCCGTATGAATTGCTGGACGACGATCACCTTTTTGATCGGGTAGCAAAAGATCTTGCCGAAGGGAGGGTAGTCGGCTGGCTGCAAGGCCGGATGGAGTTCGGTCCGCGCGCGCTCGGCGGCCGAAGCATCCTCGGTGACGCCAGGAATACGAAGATGCAGTCGGTGATGAACCTCAAGATCAAGTATCGCGAGTCGTTTCGTCCCTTTGCGCCGTCGGTCCTACGGGAACGAGTGTCCGATTTCTTTGAGATGAATACGGACAGTCCTTACATGCTGTTGGTGGCCCCGGTGATGGAGAAACGACGGCTGCCGTTGCCCGCCAACCGATCTGATCTATGGGGAATCGATCTGTTGAATGTTCCACGGTCCGATATTCCCGCCGTGACTCATCTGGACTACTCGGCCCGGATTCAAACGGTCCATGAGGAGACCAATCCTCGGTATTATCGGTTGCTCAAGTCGTTCGAAGCACAAACCGGCTATCCTGTTCTGGTCAATACTTCCTTCAATGTTCGAGGGGAGCCGATAGTATCCACCCCGGAGGATGCTTACCGATGTTTTATGCGGACTGAAATGGATGTGCTCGTCCTGGAAAACTGTGTCTTGTATCAAACACAACAAAAGCCGTTGGAACA
>CAYXKP010000014.1:7189-46469 GCA_964465695.1 uncultured Nitrospira sp. | reverse complement strand
ACATTACGTTTTGCGGCTTCAGGGAAAAGATGGGTGTACACGCTCGCAAAGTTATTCTCTCCCCAGATGTTGATATGGGGTTTGGCGTAATAGCCGTAGATGAAGTCGCTGAAATAGAAGGCTCCTGAACTGTTGGGCTGGAGATCGAGGAGAATTCGGAAGGTCGTAAAATTCTGGTTCACCGTTGCCCCTCCGACATTGCCGACGTGATCGCCGGCTTGCCAGGTAATCGGGTTCCACCCGTCGATCATCCGCCGCCCCACGGCTCCTGTCGCCCAATTGAACAGAAAATACTGGGAGAAACTCCGGGATGTGGCGATATCGAGCGTCACAGCAGTCGAGACACGGACGGACGGCTGATACCAGAAAAGTCCGAAATTGCCGAGATCATCCAATGTCCGATCGGCCATATCGACCACCATCTGGATTCTTCCGCCGTCGGCTCCGCCGGCGCAGACGGCTTTGATGTAGTGCACAGCCGTACTTCCACCAAATGGTGCATGTGGAGGCAATGTGCCGTGGTCATCCACCTGACTCAAGTCACAGCTTGCCGTACCGCCCGTGAGCCTCGGCCAATCACGAATCGATTCCCCCCCTCTGGTCGGGCCGTTTCCATCGGCCTGCCAGAGGAACTTGTGAGAGATTATTGGAGAAGCGGTCGGCGGATTCGTGGGATTTGAGATCGGTGGTTGTCGGCCGTCTTGAGCGCTACAGGACAGCATGCCCGTTGCCGTAAGGACGGCAATGACCATACTGCGGCTGATACGGCTCACCGCTTTGGGAAGGCGTACGAATGAACACATGCGGCTAACCTCACTGAACGGATGCATTGAGCTGCATCCTTCATCAGCGATCCCGTATCACAGTATCTTGAGCAAAATCCCGTCTATCTGTCGGCATTTACAATTTGTTAACACAGATTTGAGCTGGCTGTGTTCTTTGGTCATATGCATGGGCAGTACACTGAGTTTCTCAACTCATACGGACCTCATTTACCATGCGTACCGTTGGTATCCCGACGCTTTGGGTCCACAGTCCTTGATTCAACGAGCGCCAGTCACCATGTTGTTCACTTCCGCTTTAGGCCCTTGGTGGGTCAGCCTCAAGTCCAACATCCAGGAGATGGGGCTTCTCGGGCGGCTTCCTTTGTATTCACTGGCGTCCGGGATCGTGATTCTCGCCGGCCTTGCCAGAGAAATCGTCGTCGCCTCGGCGTACGGTCTCAGCGGCGACCTCGATGTCTTGGTTGCCGTCATGGGGTTTCATTTACTGTTCGGCGTACAGGTGGGGAATGCCCTGGAAACGGTGTTCGTGTCCAAGATGTCTTCCCGACCCGGACGATATGTCACGCCTCTCATTATGCGCGTGTCTTGCGTGTTCCTCTTGACCAATGTCGTCGCGCTTACGGTTCTCGTGCTCCTGTCGCGGCCCGTACTCACGGTGATTTTTCCGGAATTCAGCGTGGAACAGTACGATACGGGGATTCGTCTGATTCAACTGTTGCTGTTTCCGATCGTGTGTGCCGGATTGGCCGGTCTCATGCGAGGTGGACTGTCCGTAAAGGGTAGCTTTACTCCCGTGTTTCTGAGCGGCACGGTCGTTTCGATCTCCACGATCATATCGGTGGTTGCCTTCGCCGACCGCTGGGGGATCGATGCCATGGTGTGTGGGTTCGCCGCCGGACATTTCCTGATCCTGGTGTGGTTCATGGCGGCACTCGGCAGAGGCGGCCTTCCTTTATCAAAAATCGATATGCCTCACCAGCGGATTTGGATCAGGGAAATGTGGCGGCCGGTGCTGATCGTGCTCATAGGAGAGTTTCTTTTCCAAGCGATCGTCATGACGGAACGAAGTTTCGCGTCCGGCCTCGGGACCGGAAAAATTGCCGCGTTTTACTACGCCGGTGCCGTCGTGGCCGCACCTCTCGCGCTGTTCTCCATGCCGGTCAATACGACGCTCTTCCCAAAATTGGCGCGTGCGTTCCACACCGGGTATTGCGAAGGCCGTGCCTTGTTGGGGCGGTACGGAGTCCTCTTGTTCGGTACGGCGATTCTCTGCAGCGGCATTCTGACTCTGGCGGCGGAACCGCTGATCAACATCGCCTTGGTGCGAGGCAAGTTCTCAACGTCGGATGCCCAGACCACCGCGCATATCTTGTCGGTCCTCGTCTGGGGATTGCCGTTTTCCAGTTTGTACGGGATCGTCAGAAACTCATTTTATTCCTTGTCGGATTATCGAACTCCCCTCACGGGGTATGGAATCAAATGGTTGGCGCTTGTCCTGTGCGCCACCTGGCTGGTTCCGTCTCTCGGCGTCGATGGATTGGCTCTGTCATCCGTCGCAGCCCAGGCCGCTGATACGGGCGTGATGGGTTGGCTCCTGCGGCGACGCCTTGCTGTGGAGTCGGAAGGATCATGACGGCCATGGAAGACGTTGACGATCCGCCTATTCAGGACACCGGAACCTGGATCGGTCTCGTATTGGGCCTTTGGCTGACGGGAGTTTTTGCTGCGGCTCTCTTCGGGAGGATGGAAGGCCGCAAAGGACAGGCCTATGAAATCATCATGGTTGCGGCACTCGTGTGGCCCGCCGGCTATTTCTTATTGAGCCGTTGCCGTTTCGTTCCTCATGGGTTCAGCCCCGGGATGATCGCGGGGTTGGCGGTGTTTGGAATCTTTTGTGGACTCAGTTCGTTTGTTAGCCTGGCGCCTCTGGAATCGGTGCAATATGTCGCGCTCACGATACTGACGGTCCTGGTCGTGCTCCAGTTCAATACCAACTTGGATTCGGCGCGATACGAGACCGGGATAAAACTCTACGCCGTCTTGGGAAGCGTCTTGGTCTCCGGGTTCGCACTGTACGATTACGTGCCGGGACAACGGCTCGGCGGCGGAAAGGGGATTTTAAATCCGGCAAGCTTTGCACTGATCACCATGTCCGTCTTCGTCACCGCCATGATGATGAGACGGGCGATCGTACGACTTCCGATTCTTGTTTCGATGGGAACCGTAATCTATCTGACCGGTTCCAGAGCCTCCGCCGTGGCGGCGCTTATTGGACTGGGAGTCACGCTTTTCTCGCGCAGACGGATTGCCGGCACTGATGGGCGTGTGTTGCTGATCGCCTGTATTCTTGTGGGGGGCGCCTTGACGACATATTACGGCGACGCGGTCATGCGTGGCGCATCTGATTTTTTCGCAATCCAGGATCGACACCGTGGTCTGGAGTCGGGCGGATCCGGTCGTCTCGAAACGTGGAAGGCCACCTGGAATCTGTTTGTGTCCCATCCGATATTGGGGGTGGGGTTTCGAACACACGAAGCGGCTCTGAAGATCAACTCGTCGGCACATAACGGATACTTGGCGCTGCTGGCTGAAATCGGGATGATCGGATTTGCGGCGGTCTCATATGTGACGTGTTCAGGGCTGTGGAACATCTGGCGTCGGATTCAGGATCCTTCTCAAACGTTCAGCTACAGCGTGCTCTTGGGGTTGGCTTGCGGATATTTCGTGCTGGCGATCTTTGAACGATACTTCATCAACACCGGCAACCCCACGTCGCTTCTCTTCTTATTGAGCATTTTAGCTCCCGCCCCACCGGAAGAGATCGAAACTGATTATGTCGGGATAGAGCCGGCGGAGTTCGTCTCCGAATCGGCCGACGCGGATTTGTATGATGCGCGGGTAGGGACATGAAATTGTCGATGAAGAAAGCGCCTGCCGACAACATCCCTTTTGTCGCATTGCAGCAAGTCTGCATTCCGCATTATCGCCGTCGCCTTTTCGAGAAGTTAGGCTCGGAGCGGCGGTTCCGTTTTCTCGTACTCGCAGACCCGTCCGCGGATGTTCCGTTTCTCCCACTGTCTGAAGCTCCGGGCCGGTGTGAATTCGTACCGGCCACGCAGCACGTCATTAAACTGCCCCTTGGGGTGTCTCTGTCATGGCAGCCGGCTGCGGTGAGGATTGTCGTTCGGGATCGCCCCGACGTTGTGGTCGCCCAGGGCAGCCCTTACGATTTGACCGCCTGGGTCTTGACCGTGGTTGGGCGCATTGTCGGCTTACCCGTGTTGCTGTGGACCCATGGACTGCAAGGTGAGGAGTCCGGAATAAAGTGGATGGTTCGTGCATGGTTGTTTCGATTGTCCCGGGGGTTGCTGCTCTATGGTGATCACGCGAAGCGGCTTTTGATTTCCCAAGGGATCCCTGCCGATCGGCTACATGTGATCTATAACTCCTTGGACGACGCCGAACAATCGGCGGTATCCGAACGTATTACCTCCGAGGATTGTCATCGGTTCCGCCGTTCGCTCGGTATAGAGGCCGATGAGCGCTTGATCTGTTTCACGGGTCGTCTCCAGCCGGTGAAGCGCCTGCCATGGCTTCTGCACGCATTGCATCTTGTGGCGCGACAAGGCAGGAACGTCCATCTCGTCTTGGTCGGTGACGGAAGTGAACGACCGGTGTTGGAATCGCTGGCGCAAGAATTAAAACTCAGCGGGTTCGTTCATTTCCTTGGTGCGACGTACGACGAATCCCGCCTCGGTCTTGTTCTCTCAGCCAGCGATCTTGCCGTCGTCCCGTCGGGCGCGGGACTCTCGGTGATGCATGCGCTCGGATACGGCACGCCTGTCCTGCTCCACGACAAGGTTGAGGAACACTTTCCGGAGTGGGAGGCGGTGAAGGAGGGGAAAACCGGGTGGTTTTATCGCAACGACGACCTGTCGGACTGCGCGGAGAAGATCATTGACGCGCTCTTTCCCACGCCTCAAAAGCCGGCGATGGCGGAAGCGTGCCGCTCGGTGATCAGCAGCCGATACAACACCGCCAGTCATGCTGGCCTATTCATCAATGCGATTGCCAAGCACTGTAGGCTGGCCTCACCGGTCCCGGAAGATCAAGGGCGTTCGGAGAGTGTCCTGCCGTGCGGATCACTCAGGCATTCGGTCAAGGGAGGGTCATGATCATGCTCTTGAAACAAGCCAAGGCTCTGTACAAGAAGGTCGAACAGCGCGTCTCGCAGGGTAGCCTGAATCGCCTTCGGGACACGAAGTCGATTCCTCACCACAAAATCGGTACCGGGTACGGAGGCTGGTTCATCCCGGCCGGCCTCTTGTCCGATCAATCACTCTGCTATGGGGTCGGCGCAGGCGAGGATATCAGTTTCGAGGTCGGACTCATTCGTCGTTACGGTTGCGAAGTCCATTGCTTTGATCCGACGCCGCGGGCTTTTCGGCACGTGGAGAAGCTACACAGAAATACCATCAACGGTATTCCGACCTCGATCAACGACTCGATCAATCAGCACTACACCATCGATCCCGGGAATTTAGGCCGGCTGCACTTTCATGCCATCGGCTTATGGAGCCAAGACCGGACCATGCGCTTCTATGCGCCGGAGAACCCGACGCACGTCTCCCACTCAATCGTCAATCTGCAACGGACGACCGATTACTTCGAGGCCGAATGTCGAACGCTCGGAACGGTGATGCAGACTCTAGGCCATACGGAACTGTCCCTGCTCAAGCTCGATGTCGAAGGGGCGGAATACGAGATTTTAGGATCAATCCTAAACGGGCGCGTTCGCCCGACCGCTTTATGTGTCGAATTCGACGAGGGGTACCATCCCTTGGGTGAAGCCTATCTGACTCGAATACACGACATGGTCGGGCGTATCAAGGCGCAAGGCTATCGGTTGACCTATGTCGATGGCTGGAATGCGACGTTTATCTACGACCGTACAACTGCGTGGCCTTAGAGGGACCTATGAAGGTTGGAATGGTCACGGCATCGGTTTCCCGAACCGGAGGAGGAATCCACGAAGTTGTCCGTCGGAGCGCGCTCGAGTTGCATCGGCGCGGTTCCAGTGTCAACGTGTTCGGGCTCAGCGATGAGCATGTCGCGCAGGATTATGCGGCTTGGAAGCCGGTGGCCGTGAGCGTCTTTCGCCACAGAGGCTACAAGTCATTCGGGTATGCGCCGGATCTGCTCCCTGCTCTTCAGACGGCGGCCCCCGACATCCTCCACAATCACGGCCTATGGATGTATCCGTCCGTAGCCTCGGTCCAGTGGGCGAGACGCAGTCACCGGCCGTATCTTGTCAGCGTACATGGCATGCTGGATCCCTGGGCGATCACCCACTCCTACTGGAAAAAACGGATAGCCGGCGTACTGTACGAGCATCGCCATCTGAAGAATGCGGCCTGCCTCCACGCGCTCTGCCCGCCGGAAGCGGACGCGATACGGCGGTATGGACTGTCGAATCCGGTATGCGTAATTCCCTGCGGCATCGATCTGCCGCTGTTGAGCCTGGCATCTCATCCGCGACAGGAGAAGGTGCTGCTCTTTCTCGGTCGCCTCCATCTCAAGAAGGGGCTGGTGAATTTATTGGCAGCTTGGGGGGAGCTTCAGCATGCTGCTCCATCGGTCGCCGCGGAGTGGAGGCTTTGGATCGCCGGATGGGATCAAGGAAACCACGAGACTGAGCTGCGGCGATGGTGTGCCGGACAAGGGCTGGAGTCTTCCATCCGGTTTGTCGGTCCGAAATTCGGGTGGGAGAAAGAAGCAGTACTTCGGTCGGCGGCGGCCTTTGTCCTGCCGTCCTTCAGCGAGGGCTTGCCGGTCAGCATTTTGGAGGCCTGGGCTTATGGGCTCCCGGTGGCCATGACGAACCATTGCAACCTTCCACAAGGATTCGAAGCCGGAGCGGCGGTGCGCGTTGAGACCTCGCCTCCGTCCATTGCGCGCGGTCTGCTGGAGATCATGTCGATGTCGGAAGAAGATCGGTCGGCCATGGGGATGCGGGGACGACGACTTGTGGAACAGCAGTTCTCATGGGCCTCTTATGCCGAACGCATGTCATCCGTTTATGCCTGGATGAGTGGAGCCGGAACCAAACCGGAGTGCGTGGCCCATGGATAGCAATCAAAATTCATAACGGGCCCCCAGTGACACCGGCGCAATTACACGAACAGCCGCAGACAGCGGGCAATAAGATTCGGCGAGTGGGGTGGTCTGTGGTCTGGTGGCTTGCGTACCGTCCCAGCCCGCGAGTGCTGCACGGTTGGAGAAGGTTTTTGCTCAGGATGTTCGGAGCCATTATCGGAAAAGGGGCTCATCCCTATCCCTCAGCCAGGATTTGGGCGCCGTGGAATCTGATAATGGGCGAAGGTAGTTGTCTGGGCGATCATGTTCAGTGCTATTCGGTCGATCGAGTCACGCTCGAACCTCACGCGACGGTCAGCCAATTTTCGTTTCTCTGCACCGCCGGGCATGATTATCGAGTCGATGGCATGCCGGTGATCACGGCGCCGATTATCATCGGTCACGGCGCCTGGATTGCCGCGGATGCCTTTGTCGGGCCCGGTGTGACAGTCGGGGAGCGAGCGGTGGTCGGGGCGAGGGCGAGCGTCTTTCGTGATGTCGAGCCCTGGACCGTGGTGGGCGGAAACCCGGCACGACTCATCAGAAAGTATAGCTCTAAGCGAGAGGAAACATGACGGACACAGTTGCCGACATCTCCGGTTATGCCTATGTGGACGGCGAACTCAATGAGTCGCACGATTATCTCGTCCCGCCTTTGCTGAACATTCTGGATTTGCTCTCTCTTCCGCCGAATCGTCGACGACTGTTCGAGCTGGGATGTGGAAATGGAGCGGTGGCGGCGATTTTGGCGGACAGGGGGTATCAGACTACCGGGGTTGATGTCTCACTCCAAGGGTTGGAACAAGCTCGCCGCCGATATCCGCATCTCTCACTTCAGCAGGGATCGGCCTACGACCCTCTCGCCGAGACCCATGGACAATTCCCGATCGTCGTGAGTCTGGAAGTGGTTGAACATCTTTATGCCCCTCGCGTGTTCGCCAAGACGCTCTACGACCTTGTGGAACCGGAGGGTACCGCTATCGTGTCTACGCCATACCACGGGTATTGGAAGAACTTGGCTTTGGCGCTTACCGGCCGCATGGATTCTCACTTCACGGCCTTATGGGATCACGGACACATCAAGTTCTGGTCCATAAAAACGCTCACGATGTTGTTGGCCGAGGCGGGGTTTAACGATATCTCTTTCATGAGAGTCGGCCGCATACCGGTATTGGCTAAATCATTGATTGCTGTCGCCAAAAAACCATAAAAGCATCACTGCGCGCTTGCCGAAGTCGGTCCAGCTTTATCCGATCCAAGCCCCACCCGTCCGTTGCGCATCATCGGTTCAATCGCGGAGCTATGTCATCCTCCTTTTCCGCTTTTTAACATTCGCATAACACAAACTTGACACGGCCGTCGCTTCTTCGATCTTACCGAAGAGTAGACTTTGTCATTCTCAAGCGGTGAGTTCGGACATCACAGAGTCAATACAGGTCTGTGCGCATGAGTGTTTCAATTCTCATTCTCACGTTGAACGAAGAAAACAATATTGCCGATTGCATCAACTCGGTGAAATGGTCCGACGATATTGTCGTGCTGGATTCCTTCAGCAGCGATCGCACGGTCAAGGTCGTGGAAGAGATGGGGGCCCGTATCGTCCAGCGCCGATTCGATAATTGGTCCGCCCACCAGAATTGGGCGCTTGAACATATTCCCTTCAAGCATCCCTGGGTGTTTTACCTCGATGCCGATGAACGCATGACCGAAGATCTCAAAAAAGAACTGCTGGCCGTTGCCGAGGACGTGAAACGTGTTGGTGTCGCCTATTACTGTGGAAGGCGGAATATGTTCATGGGCCGATGGATCAAACATGCGATGCCGCCGGGACTCATTATGCGGTTTTTTCGCCCGAAGAATGTCCGATTCCAGCGGCTGGTCAACCCCGTGCCGGTGATCGATGGGCCGCATGGATATCTGACCGGCATGCTGATTCATTACAACTTCAGCAAGGGGATCTCCGAATGGATCGAGAAGCATAATCGCTACTCCCAGTTGGAGGCGCAGGAGGGGATGAAGCTGATCCACCGGCATGCGGCGGACGAACCGTCGGTCTTTGCCGCCGACCCGGCGCTGCGCCGTCGGGCGCTCAAGAAAGTGTCTTTTCGCCTGCCATGGAGGCCGCTGATCAAGTTTTTCTATTTCTACGTGTGGCAACGAGGCTGGCTCGACGGGCAGGCCGGGTTTACCTATTGTGTCCTTCAAGCATTTTACGAATACATGATCGTATTGAAGATGCGCGAACTCGAACGGCACCAGCGAGGGCTTCCCACCTGAAAGGAACCGAGGCGGCGATGCCCGCCGTCTCTGCATGTATGCCCAAAACCATCTTTGTCAATCGATACTTCTACCCTGACCATTCGGCCACCAGCCAGCTTCTGAGCGACCTGGCCTTCGACCTCGCCGCCCGCAGTCAGGATATTCACGTGATCACCGGTTGCCAGCTGTATGGAGATGCTCAGGCATCTCTTGCCGCCGACGAATCCATCCGCGGGGTTCAGGTCCATCGAGTGCAAACGTCGCGCTTTGGGCGAGCCAGGCTGTGGGGTCGGATGATCGACTACCTGACGTTTTATGCCGGAGCCACGTGGCGACTGTTGCGTCTGATCCAGCCCGGTGACGTTGTGGTGGCCAAGACGGACCCGCCGATGATGTCGGTCTGTGCCGCCTGGGCGGTCAAGCTCAAGGGAGGCGTGCTGGTCAATTGGGTGCAGGATCTTTTTCCGGAAGTGGCGACTTCAATGGATGTCTATGGCGTGCGGTTTGCGGCGCCTATGCTGAAGCGATTACGCAACCGGTCATTCCATGTCGGCCGATCCAATGTGGTGTTAGGGGAGATCATGGCCGAGCGACTCCGCGGCGAAGGTATCCCTTCCGATCAGATTACGGTCATCGCGAATTGGGCGGACGGCGACGCGATCCAACCGATCGACAAGCAGGACAATCCTCTCGTGCGGGAGTGGCGGCTGGAGGGCAAGTTCGTACTTGGATACTCGGGGAATATGGGTCATGTGCATGAGTTCAAGACCATGGTCGATGCGGCGGACAAGCTGAAGGCGGTCGATGATATCGTCTTCGTGTTTATCGGCGATGGAATTGCTCGACAGTGGGTGGTATCGGAAGCGGCCCGGCGAGGATTGACGAATGTGCAGTTTCACCCCTATCAATCCGCCGACCGCCTGCGGTGGAGCTTGAGCGTTCCCGACGTGCATTTCGTGTCGTTGCGGCCGACGTTGGAAGGGTTGATCGTGCCGAGCAAGTTTTATGGGATTGCGGCGGCGGGACGTCCGATCATCCACATCGGCGATCCTGACGGGGAAATCGCCCGGATTCTCCAGCGCGAACAATGTGGATGGAGTTTCTGTGTAGGCGAGGTCGAAGCCTTGACGACATGCATCGTACGACTGTCCCGCGAAGGGCCGGAGGTTCTCGATGCCGGTTGGTGCGCGCGCCGAGCCTTCGATCGACACTATTCGCGTTCCCATGCCCTCGATAGTTGGCGCCATTTGCTGACATCCGCCACGGTTGGGGTGCCTTCATTATCGGATATCCAGGAGAATCAGGAGCAACTGGTAGTGGTGGGGCGTAGCGATGCGACAACTGACGTTTAGATTGTGTGTCACAAGGCTCATCTTGGTCGGACTCCTCGGCGGGGCCTTTCCGGCCGATTCAGCCGCGGTAAGTTCCACAACAGCTCAGCGCTCTTTCATCGTCTTCGACGCGACGCTCTACAAGAATAAGCCTTCTTTTTCAGGCTATCCTATCCGTCCGATCACGCTCCTCTACGAATCGCGCCTGTTCGCTGGTAAGCATGCACCGACTGCCATGCCGCAGGAACAGACGGTCCGATCCATCGCGAAAGAATTGCGTGCAGCATCGCAACCGGTTATCGTCGATATCGAACGGTGGCCGTTCAAGGGTGAGCCGCAGGCCGTGAAGGAGAGCGTTTCTAGATATTTGACGGTACTCTCGTGGATCAAGGCTGAGGCGCCGAATATCAAAGTTGGTATCTATGGAACCATACCGTTGCGGGATTATTGGCGGGCGATTCGCGGGCCGGGAAACAAAGAGTATCAGGCTTGGCAACAGGATAATGATCGATTGGAAGAGATGGTGACTGAGCTGGACGCCTTATATCCCTCCCTTTATACCTTCTATCCGGATCGGCAAGGCTGGGTAAAATATGCGGTCGCGCAACTGACTGAAGCCAGACGGAAAGCGAATGGGAAGCCGGTCTATGCCTTTCTTTGGCCGCAATACCACGACTCCCATTCCAAGCTGCGGCTTCAATCGCTTGAACCGGACTACTGGGAGCTTCAGTTAAATACGGTGGCTCAACAAGCGGATGGTATCGTGATCTGGGGCGGGTGGGGTGATAATGGGCCGGAACCTTGGAACGAAGAAGCCCCCTGGTGGCAGGTGACCAAGCGTTTCATGAGACACATCGATTCTCAATCCCCTGATCGTCCGGCTAATCTCGCCATCCGTTAATTCCTCCTGTCCGCTTTTTAACAATCTGTTAACACAAACTTGAGATTCGCGTGGCCACCCGGCAATCGGCCGACGATAGACTCCTGCACCGGACAATTCAGTGGAGCTACGATGCCGTCTCAGCCTACGATTCTCGGTACATCGACGCCGTCCTCGGACCTGAACCTCGATCCTTTTTCGCTCAACCGGAGGAGTTCGATTCTCTGGGTCTTTCTCGCCTTTTCCGCGACGATTCTTGGCTATCTCTACGCGGACAGTCTTCGATTTTTGGGAGAGGCGTGGCTGGAGGACAACAACAGCCATGGCCCGTTTATTCCGCTGATTTCCCTCTACATGATTTGGATGAGATGGGGGCAGATCCAATCGATCGTGCCCTATGGCCCATGGTGGGGGATCCCGATCGTCATAACGGGATTGCTGGTATATGCCGTGGGTCAATTTTCCGCGATGTATGCGGTCGTGCATCTGTCCTTCTGGTTGGTGATCGTCGGCATGCTGACTTGCTCGATCGGACTGTCCGGGATCAGCCGACTGGCCTTCCCTTTATTGTATCTGCTCGCTGCGATTCCACCGCCCATCTTCCTTCAGTATGAGCTGTCGAGCCGTCTCCAGCTCTGGTCCTCGGCGCTGGGGATCGGATTTCTTCACTCGATCGGTGTCATGGCGTTTCGAGAGGGCAATGTCATCGATCTGGGACGAATTCAATTACAGGTCGTGGAAGCCTGCAGCGGGCTACGCTATCTGTTTCCGCTTACTACTCTGACCATCCTGGGAGCCTACCTCTACCGTGAATCTGCGTGGAAACGGGTCTTGCTCGTGCTGTCGAGCATCCCCATTTCTGTTCTGTTGAACGGATTCCGGATCGGGGCCATCGGTTTGTTGGTTGAGTACTACGGATCCGGCGCGGCCGAGGGGTTTATCCATTTTTTCGAAGGCTGGGTCATCTTCGTTGCGAGTCTGGGTCTGCTCTGCCTGGAAATGTGGCTTCTCGCACGAGCAGGCTCCATGGGGTCTCCTCGGCCCTTTGTACAATTGATCGGACTGCCCGAACCAGCCCATCAACCCGTCTACTCGTCGGGTATCCGTATGTCGCTGGCGCCTCTTTCGACCGGGCTGGTTCTCCTCGCCCTCACCGTCCCGGTTGCTCCTATCCTCGCGACACAAGAATTCCCAGTACCCGAAAGACGATCCTTCGCGGACTTCCCTCTGCAACTTGATGTCTGGCAAGGCGTTTCTTCTCCCCTCGAGCGACAATATCTCGATGCATTGCAACTGGACGATTACGTCTTGGCCGATTACACCGCGAGCGACCAGCCCCCGGTCAATGTCTATGTCGCCTATTACCGGTCTCCGAAGAAAGGACGGTCCTCCCATTCGCCCAAGCAATGTATTCCCGGCGGCGGCTGGGAGATCACATCCTTGGAACCGGTGCTGATGAATCGCGTGACGGGCGCGGCGGCGGGGCAAGAAATCAATCGGGTCGTGATTCAAAAGGGCGGCCAAAAGCAGATTGTGTACTACTGGTTCAAGCAACGGGACCGATGGGTTACCAGCGAGTACTTGGTGAAGTTTTTTCTCTTCTGGGATTCCTTGACCAAAGGCCGCGCGGATGGAGCCCTCGTCCGCCTCACATCCATCGTTCATGCCGGTGAGAGCGAAGCGGTTGTGGATAAGCGGTTACAGGAGCTGGCCGGTCTCGTGACGCCGCTGTTGAGTCACTATGTTCCGGATTGAGGTGTGGTGACATGGGCTCGGTCTTGTTCTTCAGTTTTATGGGTTCCCTGATCATGTGCATGGCGTTGATCCCGACCCTTTCGGCCTCCGCATGGCGGCTGCAATTCATCGATGTGCCGCGTGAGCGGCATGGACATCGCGAACCGATCGCGAAAGTCGGCGGGATTGCCTTCGCCTTGGCCACGTTCGCGGCTGTCCTGGTCTGGTCGCCGAAGGATCAAATGATTGTCTTCAGTCTTCTCGGCGGGGCCGTCATCTTGTTGTTCGGGATCTGGGATGATCGCGTCGGACTGAACTATAGGATCAAGTTTCTCGGACAGATACTGGCCGCAACCATCGTCGTCGGATTCGCCGGAATCCGTCTTTCTTCACTCCCGTTCCTGGATGATGTCCTCATCCCGGCCTGGATCGCGGTTCCTCTCACGTTGATCGTGATCGTCTGCGTCACGAACGCCGTCAATCTTTCGGACGGACTCGACGGCCTGGCCGGAGGCTTGTCGCTCATCAGCTTCGCCGGCATTGCGTATTTGGCCTATCAAGCGAACGAACCCTTGCTGGTCCTATTGACCGTGTCGGTTCTGGGGGGTCTGCTCGGGTTTCTCCGATTCAATACCCATCCGGCCAGAATTTTCATGGGCGATGCCGGCAGCCAGTTTCTGGGACATTACTTGGCGGTCGCCGCCATTCTGCTCACAGACGCGACGCGGACGGCCTACAGCCCGCTGCTGGCGCTCTTCATTTGGGGAATCCCTTTGCTCGATACGATCGGGGTCATGGTCTACCGCTATGTTCAAGGACGCTCTCCATTCATCGGCGATCGGAGCCATGTCCACTATCGGTTGCTGGCCTTCGGGCTCACGCATGGCCAGGCGGTGACGGTCATTTATGCCGGGCATGCCATGATGGTCGGTTGCGCCTATCTTCTGCGTTGGCAGACGGATACCGTACTGGCCGTGGTGTACCTGGTGTTCGCGGTCGGGCTGTTCAGCATCTTTGTGTGTGCGCCGCGAGGAATCGGTTCGGATGACCTCCGCTCTGCCTCCGTCTCTCTGCTCGAAGGGCGACGTCTGTCCAGACGGTGGGAGATCGGTGAGGTAGCCCTCACCCTCTTGTACGTGACCGTCCCGCTGTATTTGATCGGGTCCATTGCCGCGCCACGGGAGATTCCCGTCGATGCGGGAATCATCGCAGGAGCCCTGACGCTTGCCGTGCTGATCTCGTTCTTCCTTCCTACCGTGGCTCCATGGGCAGTGAGAGCCGCCTTGTATATCGGCAGCACGTGCCTGATGTACTACGGAGATTTGTTGCCCCGCGACCTCATGATTCAGGTCGTGACTCCAGTCAACCTTGGCATAGCGGTCCTGGCGATCTTGGTCGCTCTTGCGATTCGACTGGCGGGCGATGAACGGTTCCAGACCACGCCTCTCGATTACCTCATCATCCTGCTCGCCGGTGTCATGCCGTTTCTCCCGGGGATGGCCGTCGGTGAAGTGGCGATGGGCCTTCTGGCGGCGAAGTTGATCGTGCTGTTTTTTGCGTTTGAATTGTTGCTGAACATGCGTTCGTCTGCCGTGACGCGTCTCGGTATGGTGGCCGTGGCGATGCTGGCGGGTGTGATGCTGCGCGCATGGTGGCCGTAATTGCGGGCAAGGGGAGGAAGAGATGAAGCCCTATGTCGTTCTTGGATTGGTCTTTCTCGTAGCGTCGGCACTCAGTGCCTGTGGAGGCGCCGAAGAGCGCAAGGCCAAATATCTTCTGAAGGCGCAAGAGTATTTTCAGGAGGGAAATTTCCCCAAAGCCCGAATCGCACTGAGGAACGTGCTTCAAATCGATCCCAAGGACGTAGAGGCCTACTTTCTCTATGCGCAGGTGGAAGAAAAGGAACTGAATTGGCGGAATGCGTTTGCCGGCTACCAGCAGGTCGCGGAGCTCAATCCTGATCATGATCGAGCTCAGGTCAAACTGGCGAAGTACTACATCGAAATGCGGGCGTTGGATCAAGCGAAGCAGATTACGGATCGGTTGTTGGCCAAACACCCCGACCATGTTCCGGCTCAAGCCCTCAAGATCGCCATCACGGCCCTTTCGGACCGCGTCAAAGAAGCGGTTGGGCAGGCGGAAACACTGGTGGCGGCCGCCCCATCAGAGGTCGATGCCGTGTTGCTCATCACGGCGCTCTACACCTCGGTCCAGCGGGTCGGAGACGCCATCCCGTTTCTCCGCCGGGCCTTGGAAGCCCATCCGGACAATCTTGAATTGTTGGATGCGCTGGCGACCACGCTGGTCAAGCAAGGTCAAAAAACGGAGGCTGAGACGATCCTTGCCAGGATCGTCAAATTGGAACCCACCGTCTTCAATCACCACTTGCGTCAAGTCGCTTACTATGATGGGCAGCAACAATATGATAAGGCGGAGGCCATCTTGCGGGAGGCGATTCGATCGGAGTCGGACAACGAGAAGCGATGGTTGTCATTGGCCGAGTACGTCGGAAAGCGCCGAGGTGTCGCGCAGGGCGAAACCGTGTTGCAGCAGGCTCGAAAGGAACTGCCGCATACAGGCAAGATCTGGACGGCCCTGGGCGGTCTCTATGAATCGACGCGGCGGCCGGAGAAGGCGCGCGAACTCTATCGGGAAATGGAGACGGCATTCGCGGGAAAACCTGAGGCCTCCGAGGCGCTCGTGAAGCTCGCGACGCTGGATTGGGCCGAAGGGAAGGTAGAGGAGGCTGAACGGCAGGTTCAGGCCGTGCTGAAGGAGAACGCCCGTTCAAGCGACGGCTTGATGTTGAGAGGAAGGATCGCGCTGCAGCGGGGAAATGGGAAAGATGCCATTAGTGATTTTCGATCTGTTCTCAAAGATCAGCCGGAACTCGCTGAAGGGCATGTCCTCCTTGCTCGTGCCCATTTGCTGGCCGGTGAACCGACGCTGGCCCGGGAGAGCTTGGACAAAGCCCTTGCCTTCAAGCCGATGTTGGTGGAAGCGCAGACCTTGTTGGCCGGACTCGATGCGGCCGCCGGGCAATTCAAGGAGGCGAAGCAGCGGTTGGATCCGCTTCTCGCCAGAGACCCGGGCAATGTGGCCCTCCTGGGCATGCTCTTTCAGCTGCAGCTTCAAGAAAAAGATTGGAGCCATAGCCAGGAGACACTCGGGCGGCTGCGGCAGGCGGGGGCGGACGAAGTGGTCGCGAATTTGGCGGAGGGCCAAGTGGCCCTCGCGCAGCAACAGTGGGATGCTGCCGAGGCGGCATTTCTCAAAGCCGCTCGCCTACGGCCGTCGGCGCCGCAGCCTCTCCTGGCCCTCGTGCAGCTGGATATGAGACGCGGCCGGTTGGCTCAGGCAGAACAGCGTCTGGAAACCATTTTAGCCACGTCTCCCGAGCATCCTTACGCGGCGGGATTTCTCGGCGAACTGTTGCTCACGAAGGGGGAGCCTGCCGCGGCGGTCTCCCGACTGGAGACTGCTACGCGGGTGAACCCCAAATGGACGACTCCCTGGGTCCACCTCGCCCGGCTCCATCACGCGCAGAAACGGACGGCGGAAAGTGATGCGGTGCTTCGGAAAGGTCTGGAGCTCAGTCCGGAAAACGAGCAGTTGCGCCTGCTGCTCGCGATGAGCTTGTCCGCACAAGGTCACCATGACGAGGCTATCGGTCACTACGAAATGGTCCTGAAGCGCGCTCCCACATCACTCGTCGCGGCGAACAACCTCGCGGCGGCGTTGGTCGACCACAAAGGTGACGCGCAGAGTCTTGAGCGAGCCTTGGCGCTGAGCCGGGGATTCGAATCGCACAAATCCAACCCCTATTTGTTGGATACGCTGGGATGGGCGCATCACAAGCTGGGTCATGGGGCCGATGCGGTAAGGGTGTTGCAGCAAGCCACGGCGATCGCGCCTGATCATCCGATCCTCAATTATCATCTCGGTGCCGCCTATGTGAAAGCCGGGCGGCGGCCGGACGCCATCACACACCTGAAGAAAGCCGTGACCTCCGGGACCGACTTCGACGGTTTGGATGAGGCCAAAGCATTGCTCCAAGAAACGGCGGGATGATGACGATGCCGCGCGCCTGGTTCAGGTATAGGAGAAGACAAGCTTTGGCTGCGATCGCTTGCGCCTGCCTCCCGGTGCTCGTGCAGGATCAGCATCTCTTGGCAGAGCCTTCATCGGTGGTCGAGCCGGCCTATCTTTTGGGCCCGGAAGATGTGCTGAAAGTGGCCGTGTGGAAAGATGAGCATTTGACGCAGGAAACGGTCATCAGGCCGGACGGGATGATTTCATTTCCCCTCATCGGAGAGGTGGCCGCCTCGGGCCGGACGGTTGAGGATGTCCGTGCTGAGATTGCGCGGCGCCTCACTAAATTCCTTCCTAATCCGAATGTGACCGTCACGGTTCTCAAGGTCCTGAGCTATCGCATCTATGTGTTGGGCCGGGTGAATAAGCCGGGTGAGTATCAGGCAGGTCATCACACCGATGTGTTGCAGGCATTGAGTATGGCCGGTGGATTGACCCCCTATGCCTCCGAGAACAACATCAAAATTATCCGGCGTAACGGAACCGATGAGCTGGTGTTTCCGTTCCGCTACGGTGATGCGAAGAAGGGAGAAGACCTCCAACAGAATATCATTCTCCAGCGCGGCGACTTGGTGATGGTGCCGTGACGGAATGCGACAATTGTCAGCCGATCGAGATCCTGGGCCATGGAGCATGCGACTTTGGATCTTCATTTGGGTTTGGATCGGCAGCGGACTGGTCTTGACGGACGTTTGTTTGAGAGGAGACGCGTTTGCCGCGGAATGGTCGGCCACACCATCGTTAAGCACCAAAGGTGTGTATAACAGCAATTTGCTTTTGTCTACCGGGAAGAATGAAGTCTGGGGGTATTGGATTACCCCGGCGGTCAAGTTCAAGGGGGCGACGGAGGTGTTGGAGGTCGAAGGTGAGACCCGTGCGGATTTCGTCCGGTACTTCGGCGATCAAAACCGTGAGTTCACGAACGTGTACTTCCCTCTCCGGGCCTCCTATCGAGCCGACCGGCATGCGTTGGCGTTCGAGGGGGGATTGGCGCGCGACAATACGCTGATGGGGGAATTGTTGAGTACGGGTCTGGTGTTGGGGTTTACTCAGCGGAACATGTGGACGGCCAATCCCAGTTGGAAAGTGGGTGTCACCGATCGCCTCTCATGGCGGAGCGGCTATCACTTCACCGATACGACGTATCAGGATGGATTTCGACTCGGTCTTGTCGATTACCAGGTCCATGGAGGGACGACGGGGCCGACGTATAACTTGACTGAATTGGATCAGCTTCACCTCACCGGTGAATATACGTTCGTGCGCATGTCATCCATTGGACTCGAGAATACCTATTACGGCGCGCAGGGCGGATGGACCCATGACTTCGGCGATCAATTGATCGGATCCGTGTCGGGAGGAGGGCGATTCGTCACATCGACTCAGGATTTTCAGGGGTCGGGAGCTCAGTCGAGCGACCAAGTCGTCTGGGTGTACAATGCATCCCTCAGTAAACGATTTGAGCGAACCACGGTTCGGGTGGAGGGAGTCCGCATGATCAATCCCAGCGGGTTCGGCCGTCTGCTGCAAACCGACCGTGTGGGAGCCAGTCTGGTTCACGACCTCAGTGAAACCCTGACATTGACGCTGAACGGAGGCCTGTACTTCGTGTCGGGGATAGCCACTAATCCTTTGAGTCGTCAGCTGCAAAATACCAGGTTGTTCAGCGTGAGCCCCGGCCTCTCTTGGAAATTCGCCGATTCGTGGGGAATGCATGTCGTCTATACCTACGCGGAGCGGTCCGTGGACGCAATCGACCAGCGCAGCGCAGCGCATTCGACGTATCTGATGCTTCGGTATGAAGGAGACAAATGGGCAGTGTCCCGATGAGCAGCGAGCAGAGGCCGCAGGGCCGAGCGACACCGATCGTGCGGGCGCGAACCGTTTCCGACTATCTCGCGGTGCTGCGCCGTCGTCGCCGCTTGATTCTCTTGGTCGGAGCGTCGCTGCTGGCGGCGAGCGCCGGCCTGGCGTTTCTCTGGCCCGCCGTCTATCGGTCCACCGCGACGATCTTGATAGAAGAGCAGGAAATTCCTCCCGATCTCGTGCGGTCGGCCATCGCGACCTATGTCGATCAGCGGATCGAGACGATCAAGCAACAGGTTCTCAGCCGATCCACGCTGTGGCACATCGTCGAGCAATACGATCTCTATAAGACCGTTCGCAAACGAAGTCCGACGGAGGAGGTGTTGGAGCGGTTGACCAAGGACATCCACATCGAGGTCATGAACGTCAAAGTAATCGATCGACGGACCCAGAATCCCACCCAGGCCACCATCGCTTTCACCTTGGCTTATGACGGTGAGGCTCCGGACGTGGCGCAAAAGGTCGCGAACGAACTGACGAGTTTGTTTCTGAATGAAAATCTGAGGACGCGAGAACGGTATGCTCATGAAACCACGGCATTCCTCAAACGGGAATCCGATAACCTTGCCCGGCACATCCAAGAATTGGAGGAGAAGATCGCGCATGTGAAGCAACGGGCGAACGGCGCGTTGCCGGAGCTCGTGCAGTTGAATATGGCCTTGATGAATCAGGCCCAGCGGGAGTTGATCGATGCGGACCGCGACATTCGGAGCCTGCGGGAGCGTAAAACTTTCCTGGAAGGTGAACTGGCGACGCTGAAGCCCCATACGCCGCTCATCAGCGCCAGCGGGGAACGTCTGTTGGATGTTGACGAACGGCTCAAAGCGTTGCGGGCTCAGTACGCCAGCCTGTCGGCCTACGTCAAGCCTGACCATCCCGATCTGATCAAGATGAAACAGGAACTGTCGTCGCTCGAAAAGGAAACAGGCGCAACGGACGGACGGGACGAGCTGTCGAAGCGATTAACGGCGGAACGGGCGGCGCTGGCCGATCTTCGCGAGCGCGCGCATGAGTCCCATCCGGACGTGGTCCGTGCCCAAGAAGTCGTGACTTCGCTTGAACGGGAATTGCAGGCCGCGACCAAGCGCGATGCCTCGCAGGCGACCGTCAAGCCGGAAAATCCGGCGTACATCAACATTCACTCGCAATTGGCTTCGACCCAGGCGTCGCTGCAGGCGATGGAAGCGGCACGCAAGGAGCTGAAACAGCGAATGACGGAATACGCGAAACGACTGGAATCCACTCCGACGATCGAGCGTGAATATCAGGATTTGACTCGGGACCGGGAAAATTCCGTGCATAAACATCAAGAAATTACGTCTCGGATGATGGAGGCGCAGGTCTCGGCCGAATTGGAAGTGCAACGGAAAGGAGAGCGGTTCTCCTTGATCAATCCGCCGGAATTGCCGGAGAAACCCAGCCAACCCAACCGTCCGGCGATTTTGTTGCTGGGGGCTTTGTTCGCTGTCTTCGGTGGAGTGGGAATCGGCTTCGCCGCAGACAACTTTGACGGAACGGTTCACACGATGGAGCAGCTAGGCCGCACCATGCGAAACGTCCCGTTGGTGGCGGTTCCCTATATGCCCTCCGAACGTGAAGTCGCCGCCTTCGCCCGTCGCCGTGTGATGGTCGGTCTTTCTGCTCTGGGGGTGGTGGCTGTAGTGGCCGTTATCTTGCATCTCGCGTGGCGACCGTTGGACGTGCTCTGGTTCACCGTACTGCGGAAACTCAGCTGAGACGCCTACCGAGAAGGGCGCGCATCCGATGGAATACCTCCAGCAAGCACAAGAACGGTTTAAACAACAAGCCGGCTCAGCAGGCACCGACCCGCGCCGATTGGTCGGAGACTCTCGACGGCCGAGTCCTCCGATCGTCTACACCACCACAAAAACGATCACGATTCCCGATCACGTGATGCAGATACAGAGGTTGATTACCGGATTCGACGAAGGTCACTTTGTCGATGCGTATCGGATGTTGCGGGCCCAGGTTCTCCAGCAGTATCGTGAAAAAGGATGGAATCTTATCGGCGTGTCCAGCCCGACCGACCGGGAGGGCAAAACACTGACGGCCGTCAATCTCTCCCTCTCTCTGGCAATGGACCTGTCCCACACGGTGTTGTTAGTCGATGCCGATATGCATCGACCAGGGGTCCATCGAGCATTCGGGATGGAAACCGTTCCCGGACTGAGCGAATACTTGGTCGACAATGCCCCCCTCGCCCAGCTTCTCCTCCATCCGGGAATCGGTCGGTTCGTTTTCTTACCGGGAGGGCGGGCGATCAAGAATTCGCCGGAAGCACTCGCGTCACCGCGGATGACCGCTCTCGTCCAGGAACTAAAGCATCGATACCCTTCTCGTCTTGTGGTGTTTGATCTTCCACCGCTTTTATCCCGTGCCGATGCCATAGGATTTGCTCCGCACATCGATGCGTTATTGCTGGTCGCGGAAGAAGGGCGCACCGCGTCGGCCGACGTTGAGCGAGCGATGGAAGCTCTGAAAGGACGCGTCCCTATTCTCGCGGGTATTCTGAATAAGTCCGGACGCAGGACGTTGACTCTGCGGCGAGCGAAACAATTGTGGAGGGGTGATCCCGGTTAGGCCATATGTACGAGACCTATTATCAACTGAAAACCAAGCCCTTTACGCTGTTGCCGGATCCCGAGTTTCTTTACTTGGGAAACAAGCACAAAATGGCCTTGAGCCTGTTGGAATACGGGTTGGCGAATGGGTCGGCCTTCATCGTCATCACGGGCCATCCCGGCACCGGGAAAACGACGTTGCTGAATCGGTTGCTGGACCAGTCCCGCCATCCATGGGTCATCGGCGTCCTGTCGAACATTCATGTTGGAATCGGCGGACTGATGCCGTGGATCGCGTCCTCTTTCGGATTGTCCACGAACGGGAAGAGCGAGGTCGATATCTTTCATGAGTTCGCACGATTTCTTGAACACGAGCACCAAATCGGGCGACGAGTCCTCTTGATTATCGATGAGGCGCAGAACGCCGGGGTCGGGATATTGGAAGAGCTTCGGCTCCTGTCGAATCTTAACGACGGACGCCGCCGCTCGCTTCAGATTCTACTGTCCGGACAACCGGCCCTTCAGAATCTTCTCAAGGGGTCCGAGATGGTGCAGTTCGCTCAACGAATCGGCGTGGAATATGTGTTGAATGGGCTTTCGGAAGCCGAGGCTGTGGCCTACATCGAGCATCGGCTCCACGTGGCAGGTCGGAGCACCCGGCTTTTTTCGTCGCTCGCTAGCCAAGTTGCATTTCGTCTGTCCGGCGGAAATCCTCGTCTCATCAACCAACTCTGCGACCAGGCTCTTGTCTATGGTTACGCCGAACAAGCGGCCACTGTTACCGCACGTGTCGTCCTCTCGGCAGCCACAGCCCGAGCCAAAGATGGTGTGCTTCGGTTCGCCGTGTCGCCGGCAGATATCGATGTGCCGGAACATGAACTACGCGCAGAGCGTGCCGAGATCGATTCATTGGGCGGGGGACACGCTCACGCGCACGTGAATGGACAGGTGCAGCAGTCCGGGCAGCCGCAGCCCAATCATGTCGAGGGCACGTCGGATCCAGTATCGGAGTATCGCGAAGGAGTGACGCTGAAGGAATCCGGGGAATACAGGAAGGCGATCCGATTATTCGATAAGCTGTCCAAGCAGGACTCCTGGGCCGTTCGAGCGCTTTCGCAGAAGGGACTCTGTCTCAAGGCCATAGGGCGGCACGACGACGCATTAACCGCGATACAGGAAGCTTCCAAACGACCACCGGCCACTCAGGACGAAAGCCTGGCGGTGCAGTATTTGTTGGCTCGGACCCTTGAATCTCAGGGACGGTATGATGAGGCGAGGGAGATTTACGAAGCTTTGGACCAGGGACAGCATCAGTACCGCGATGTGGCGGCTCGCCTTGCCCGACTGCAGCACGACGATCAGGATTTTGGACTGATAGAAACCAAGCCGGTGACTCGATTCGCATCCATCTGGCGGGGCTGCGGACAATTCCTACGAAACCTACAAATAACAAAATCTCAGTAAACACAGCACATGATTCATGCTGACCCAAACCGATCTGGGACTGACTGTAGAGATTTGATCGGCCAGCACCATCCTGAATTCTCAAGAACGTATCTGAAGACCGTGTACGTCACTTTCCTGTTGGGGCAGGCACACGCCGTTCGGGACGCTACCTCGCCGGGGGTTTCTTCTCGTTCGCTCGAATACATGGCGGTCGGCCTGGTCGCCGGTTGGATCAGGTTCGCGCTCTCAGCTCGCGTACCCCACGTCCGATCTTCCGCCGGATGAGCGTTCGGAGCGTCACACCATTTGCGTATCCGACCTGTGCGGCAATCTGCTCAATACTGGTGTCGCTGGTCTGCAGCAGGTGAATCGCGCGTTCGACACGAAGATCCTGAAAGTATGCGAGCGGGGACTTGCCTATCACGGAGTGCAGACGGCGTGTCAGCGTCCGCGGGCTTGTCGCGACGGCGCGAGCCGCTTCACTGAGGGAGAAACCCTCAGCCAACTGTCGCCGTGCCCACCGCTCAAACCGTTCGACAAACGGGTCTGCGTGAGCCAGGTGATCGGGAATGGCAAACGCCGCTTGCGACGGCCGCGGGTCGACGACGAGGTAGCGAGCGGTCAGCGACGCCAGGGTTGGGCTACGGCGTCGCAGCAGCCATAGCGCCAGGTCGACGTGTGCCAGCGCGGCTCCGGCAGTGACGAAGCGGGAGGCATTGACGATCATCCGTGATTCGTCGAGCTGGATATGCGGATACCGTTCACGGAAGAACGGGGCGAGCCACCAAGACGTCGTCGCATGACGGCCGTTGAGCAGCGACGATCCGGCAAGGACAAACGTGCCGGTGCAGGCTGCGCCGACGAGCGCGCCGCCCGCGGACCATTCACGGAGCAACGCCTGTGCATCGGCTGTCTCTCGCCGTTCAAGTGCCGTTCGCAATGTGTCGGGCTGCTTCGCCCCGATGGCTGGGACGAGCACAACATCGGGATGCGGAAGTCGTGCGGACGCCTGAACCGGCACCGACAGCCCCTGACTCGTGCGTACGCGGGACCGAACACCGGTGATCGACACCTCAAAGCGGATCGCCGGTGTTCCGGCGGATTCAGCAAGACCATTCGCGGTCTCGAAGGTATCCAGAAGCGTGGATAGACCTGAGTCGAAGACTTCATTTAAAGCCAGCACATGGATTTGCATGGCGAGAACTGTACCATAATTGTCATTCTTGCCACTAGTTCATCAATGACGCTGCTCCTAGAATACGCCTGCCATTACCCACAACATTGGAAAGGAAGGCAATCATGGTACGAGTCGGATTATTCGTGCGATTGCAGGCCAAGCCGGGAAAGGAAGCCGAGGTCGCGCGCTTTCTTGAAGGTGGGCTTGCTCTGGCGAATCAGGAAGCCGCGACGCAGGTCTGGTTTGCCCTGCGGTTAGGGCCCGCGACATTCGGCATCTTCGATGCGTTTGCCGATGAGGGAGGGCGAAAAGCTCATCTGGCGGGGCCGATCGCGGCGGCGCTGATGGAGAAAGCGTCGGAACTGCTGGCCGAACCACCGCACATCGAACAGGTCGATGTGCTCGCCGCAAAAATCACGCAGTGAAACGGCCGCACGACATGGGCTGGATACTAGTGAACCCTTAGTAACCGTTTCGGTGAAGCACCGTTTGAGAAGAAGTTGTCGCTATGATGCGCAATATGGGAAGGCGAACTCTCCCTCGTCACCGTGCGCATCTACGAAGTCATCATCAGCAATGAGCGGATGATTTGGCTCTGCTTTCATACAATTGACGGTTCGTCCGACGATATCAGTCCCAGGCCTTCTTGCCCCGTTTCAGCAGAGCTTTGAACAGCCGTTTCATCGCTTTGCGGACGGTGTCTCGACGAAGGCGCTGCCGTTCAGCCATGCGTCCTGCGACAAACCCGGCGCGCACACTCGTCGAGTACTTCAGAAACTGGCGAATGTGACGCTCCGCCTGGATCGCATCTTGATGGATGCCCAGGGCATCCTGGACCGCACGCGCGGACTTGATAAAACGGCCGGCAGGTTTTCCCACCGAGGGGCGAGCGAGTTCCGCCGCATAGCGGGCCCGTTTAGTCTTGATGCGGATCTTGTGCAATTGGGCGTCCGATGGGGAGGAGGCGAGCCGGCCGATCGCCTTGCGTAGGCTCCTGAATGTTCGTCTGGCTAGTTGCCGCACGGTCAGGGGAGATTCCACGGCCGAGGGGTTCTGCGCCGCCTGTCGCAGCCGCCGGATGAGATCGAGATAGCGGGCGCTCGTGAGCTCACCGACCACGATTTGCTGAACGGCCTCTCGTTGAGAGCGCAGGTGGGCGATAAATTGGGCCAACAGCTTGCGATCCCGTACGTTCAATCCTGCTGCTTCTTCCGTAAAGTAGGCAATCTGGACATCGAGATCGCGGGCCGGCCCCAGCAGGTCGCTGAGCCAATCGAGCTCCTGTTGCAGTGACGTGACCCAGGCGGGAAGAAGAATCGGTAGAGCCGTGCGGAGCACCGCGCGCAGGCGTCTCGTGGCGACCCGCAATTGATGCAGGCTCTCGCTTTCGGCTCCGAGCCTTGTGCCTGGGTCATGGGCAACGAGCCATCCGACATGCGTTGCTATGGCCCACCTCACGTGCTCAACCACCGGCGCCTTCGGCTCAGGCGGAGGAGGGGGGGTGGGAGCTTGGAGCGAGAGGGCCCGAAAGAACTTGGGTCGTCCGTCGTGATCGACAGCACCGGCTCCCCGCAATTGCCGTTCCAGGGTACGAAGAGCATCCTCATGGCCCTGCAGCAGTTCGATTTCCAGTTCGTGAAAACGTTGGATGGCAGCGCCGTTCGTTTTTTCGACCGACACCGTGTCAAGGGCGATTTCGGCGACGGGTACCCGGCCATGACGCACCAGAAAGCCCCTTCGCCAGACGCGCAGCGTCAGGACCGGCACCAATCTCCGATGTCCAAGGTGGAGAATCAGTAAGCTGCGGAGTGAGGCCGGAGGTTCGGCCTGGTCGCCGGCCACTTCCACTTCCTGTCGATCA
The DNA here is from genome assembly GCA_964465695.1 of uncultured Nitrospira sp. Taxonomy (GTDB): domain Bacteria; phylum Nitrospirota; class Nitrospiria; order Nitrospirales; family Nitrospiraceae; genus Nitrospira_D. Next base: position 20,321 of record CAYXKP010000014.1, on the reverse strand, counting down.
TCACCCAACGGAATTTTGAGTTGCCACGTCTTTTTCCCCCGATCTATCCGATATCGCAAGGTGATCCGAGCGTGGGCGAGGTCATATGCCGCCGTGTCGTAATAGATCGAGGTGATCTGTCGTCGAGGCAGAAAAACGCCCGGCAGTCGAGGCAGGCGAAAGTCCGGATCGATGATCAACTTGATTTCACGTTCCAAGCCCGCCGTGATACGAGGGGAACGATCGAAATGCTTGTCAGGTCGAGACATCGCGGACCACGTAGAAGAGAGGATGTCCCTTAGTGTCATCGCCCAGGGGAGAGAAATGCAACTGCCGGATCGACTAAGTACGTACCCGAATAGTTCGATGTTTACGGCGGGATGGAGGGTGTCTGCTGTCGTTCAGGCTGGAGGAGTTCCGAACCGGCACCAGGTCGATGCTCGCATCGTCTTCAGTCGCGCCCATGCGGAGCGTGTGAGGCTTGTCCATGAGGTTGCGGCTCCGGTCAACGGCCGCTGCTCTCCGATACCGGGGACCGGGCTGCTCATGATCTCTTCCACGGGCACGAAGTAGGATGCTTTTTCAGCTCCCACGAATTTTTTAACGACATCTGATCCGGTCACAATGCCGATGATCTTCGCTTGACGGGCCACCAGGACGCTGTCGACATCGCAGGACTTCATTAACTTCGCCGCTTCGATGACCGAGGTGCCTGCATCCACCGTGACCGGTTCTTTCTGCATCCTGTTGCCCACGGCTATCATCTGATCCTCCAGTTACATGGAAATCGGCTTAGTCTAGCCATGTGCTGTTGCGGGCACGTCAAGCAGGCATTTCAGGTCGGTAACATTTCAGAAAATGAGGAGAGGGTTTTATGCGACGATCACGGTTCCGAACGAGAGACGGGAAGGCACAAGAGGAGGACCGGGACTGTACCTGACACAGGGTACGGACCATCTCCACGAGAAGAAGATGGTGGGTCCCGTCGGCAGTGGCTGCTGTTGTACGCGGCCGATTACGTGCGGGACGGACCATCCCTGACTTGCTTGCAGGCTCGGCAGTTTATGTTTTGCCTTGGAGAAGGCGAGCAAACACAACACCATTTCCAACCACATGCCAAGCCATGGGGCCTATGCGGGTTACCCCTGCTTAACCGCCAAACATGACGCTCTGCCCAGCCTGTTCTTGTGCTGCGCTCGACCCTGTCGAGCGCCTTTACCTGCTGCTGGCAAGCTGCAACATGGCGTACAACACTCCGAATATGGCGGCCAACAAGAACACTTCGATGAAGGAAATCATGATAGTCACCTCCTTTTTGTTGCCTACCTTATATCCCACTAACATGAAGCTTCCATGATTCGAACGTGAAGAGTTCTTCATACTGCGCCTATCTGCCCGACTGAAAGTGGTGGAAGAGAGAAAAACCAGAGCGTGGGATGTTTAGGCGGGAATGGTTTGCGAGAGAGCCGGTAAACGCAGGGTAAAAACCGAGCCTTTGTTGACCTCGCTTGTGACTGAAATGCTGCCGCCGTGGGCATCCATGATTTCTTTCACGATGGGAAGCCCAAGCCCCGTACCGGCGGAATCCTTCGCGCGAGCCCAATCAGTACGGTAAAAACGCTCGAAAAGATGTGGAATACTCTCCGGTTCGATTCCGTGGCCCGTGTCTTCCACCGCCACCGTGACTTCTGGACCGACGGCCCGCAGGCGGACGGTGACGGCACCACCGGATGGAGTGTAACGCAGGGCATTATCGAGCACATTGATCAACGCTTGTTTGAGCCACTGTGCGTCACCGAGTACGGAGGGAACGGGCTCGGATTCAAACCGCAAGGCGATCTGGCGATCATCCGCCAATAGCATCAACTCCTCCACGATTTCTTGAATGACGGGTTCCAGGACGAGCGGCATGAGACTGACCGGAGGTTTGCTGCTGGTGAATTTCGCGAGCGTCAATAATGGGCGCGTCAAGGCGATGAGCCGATCCACTTGCTGGAGGTTGTTGAGGAGCACCTCGCGATATTCTTCGACCGTCCGTGCTTTCATGAGCGCGACCTCCAGGTTGCCCTGCAGGATGGTCAGGGGGGTCTTCATCTCATGAGCGGCGATCTCGCAGAAGTTCCGTTGGACCTCACTGCTTCGTTGGAACCGATCCAGTACGGAGTTGACCGCCTGGGTGAGGCGCCGAAATTCTCGATAGGGCGAATCCATCGGCAGCCGTTTCCCGAGGTCCGCTTCAGACATCGTTTCGGCGCCTGTGCACAAGGCGTCTATGGGAGCGAGCACCTTCTTGGCCAGCCAGAGGCTGCCGACCCAGGCCAGGATGAGAGTAGCCCCGGATCCGAGGGTGAGCAGAAACACCAGCCCGTGCAGGGTTTCCTGGTAATGGCGCAACGACGTTTCCGCCTCCAAGATGTATCGAGCACGGCCTTTGCCGACGAGATAGTGAAACACATGCCTGGCGGGCGTACCATCGGGCGCGTCGAGCGTTTCAAATAGGATATTTTTGAGGCGGACCTGTTCCAGCACACGAGGCGGCAGCGGGCCTTGCACGGTCGCGTGAGGACTTCTCCACAAGAGCGAACCGTCGTCGGTTGAAAAGACGCGGAGGGCGTGGGTCACGTCAGGCAATACGTGCTGTTCGGCGGTGTTTTGCGTCAATTCGTTGGTCGGGACTGAGTCTTTGCCGCTGTGTTCAAAAAACTCGGGGTGCCGATCCACGAACTCGGCGAGGGTTTCCGCCAACACGAGCAGCCGTCCATCCACAAAACGCTGTAACAAGATCTCGCTGGCGGCATATACGAGCGCAGAGAACACGAGGAGGCCTGCCATCAAGATGAAGGCGGACCAACTGATCAGGTTTCGCAGGGATTTCATGCAGCGGCGTCCGGCTCTTCGAGCATGTACCCGGCGCCCCGCACCGTCGCGATCAAAGGCGGCGAAAAGTCACGGTCGATCTTCGCGCGCAGGGCTCGGATGTGGGCATCGACGATATTCGTCATGGGATCATAACTGATATCCCACACATGTTCGATGATGGCGGTTCGGGTGAGCACGCGGTTTTTGTTCCGCAGGAGGAATTCGAGCAGGGCATATTCCTTATTCGTCAGGGAAATCTCTTGGCCTGCGCGCCAGACACGGTGAGACGCGGGATCCAACCGAAGATCGGCCGCTTGGAGGTGAGCGATTTGCTGCGAACTGCCCCGCCGCAGAAGCGCCCTGATGCGGGCCAGCAATTCCGCGAAGGCGAAGGGCTTCGGCATGAACTGATCCGCCCCGATATCAAAGCCGGAGACCTTCGTCTCCACGGTGTTTCGCGCCGTCAATAGCAGCACCGGGGTGGAGATGCCTTTGTCACGTACTCGGCGGCAGAGCGTAAGTCCGTCGAGCTTGGGCAGCATGATATCGAGAATCATGAGATCGTAAGAGTTGTCCAGCGCCAGCGCCAAGCCTTCTTCGCCGTCGGCGGCAACATCCACCGCATAATGCTCTTCCTTCAATCCCTTTCTGATGAATTGAGCCAGATCCGCATCGTCTTCAACGAGCAAGATTCTCATGATCTACCTCATGATTCGGATCACGCAGGCCGGCGGAAAGGAAGCGGTCGCTCAACAGAAGCTGCTCTTGCACTCCGTGACGACCAGGTTCGTGGCTTTTTCATCGGCCTCGAGATCAAGAGTAAGCCACGCCATTCCTACAGCGCGCTCATCCTGATGGCCTCCGCCGCTCCCCTCCAGGGGGCTGACGACATAATAGCGGCCGGCGGGCACTTTCGTGAACCAAAAATGACCGGTTGGATTGGCCCTCGTCGTACGAAGGTAGGGAGTAAGGCGCTTATCGGTCAGCAGTTGAGCCATGACCGCGTGAAGGCATTCCGCAGGCGACTCAGCCATAGGAGCCTCTGACGGGGATGTCCCGCCTTTTGACGGACAAGAGCTGTCTCTCACATTTTTGTCGAACCAATGGCGGGTATATGAAACCATGGGAATCAGGTAGATCGAGGCCCCGGCCTGCGTCACGGCCTTTCCGGAGCGTGCGCGCAAAAACACTTGTCCGGCCGCGCTTCCCCGTCCTTTAGCCCGGTAAGCGAAGAGTTCTTTCTCGTTGAAGATCGGCGGGCTCGATGAACTCGGCACCACCGCCTGAGCCGGTGCGACGTACAAGCTGCAGATCAGCAGCAGACAGATGGATCGGCACCTGAATCGCCTGCCACCACGAGTCATGTCGAAGAAGCTGACGTCGCGGCGGACTCGTCAGGAACGGTTGGAGAGGCGACGGCCTTGTGTTTAAGGGCGCGACCTTTGTCGGGGGTCGGATCACTGACGACCCCGTACACTTCCCGCCCTTCATGCCCTTCGGGCAAATATTCCGTGATCGGTAGGCCGTCTTCACGAACGAAAAGGAGGCAGTGACAGTATTTGTAGATCTGCATCTCATCGCACGCGCAGATCCACCGCCGGAGCTTGGCTTCGGCTTCTTTGTCCTTGTAAAAGTTACACGGGCAGAGCGGTTTCCCGAGTTCGTCGACATGGGACGCCAGTCCTTTGATCACCGCATCCGTCACGGCGGCATTGGGGTGCATCGCGGTTCCGCTCTTCTCGGCATAACCCTGTACGAATTTCCGGATCTTGTCGAGGCTTTCTTGCGTCGGTTCAGTCATAGGATCTCGTCCTCCGAGCGATGACGGTATAGACGCTAGTTTACAAGGATAATTCGCTGCTTTACAATCGGGCTTTTTCTCCTGATCTCCTCAGTAATCATGACGGACATGTCGAGCCGAGAGATTTTGCTGCAACGGTTGGCTTCCGAACTGGGTCGGGCGGCGGCCGAGACACTAGTGGCTCGTTTGCGGCCGCCCAACGGCAAACCGGATGCCGAAGCGCGGGTACTCACTCTGCTGGATGAACTCCGGGAATTGTCTGAAAAAGCAGCCGGCTCTGCGGTGGCCGCATTGCCTGAGCTGGACCGACGCGCCGGTCTCTCGCATATCATTTCGTGGCTCGATCTCGGGGTGGCGCTGGCCGAGTCGTCAGGGGCATCCGCCCTTAAATATTTCAAGGATAGTCCGTTGGTTCTCGGTCTGATCGAACCGACTGAGGCACGCACAGAAGTCCTAACGATCGGTCTCGAAATCGCCGAGGAAGATGCCAACGTCGCGATCGAATACATCCGACAGGCCCCGCAGATTCTGTCCGTTGTTCCTGCTGCCCAATTGCGGCCTTGGCTCGAAATCGGCATTGAACTGACGCAGGTCAATGTCGTCGTCGGCCTTGAGTTCATTCGACAAATTTCCAAGGTGGCCCCCGTGCTGCCTTGGGAGAGCGTGCGCAGCTGGGCCACGGTGGGCATGAAATTGATCGTGCCGAATAGCCTGGGGAAGCCGGATTATGTGGCGACCATGGAGTACCTCAGGACCAGCCCGGCGATTCTTGGGAACATCGAAGACGTAGCCGTTCGGAACAAGGTCGTGTCCCTGTGCCTCTTATTGGCTGAACAGTCTCCCGAGTCCGGCATGAAGTGCCTGGCAGAGTCACCGGATCTCTTGGGAGCATTGCCGTCGATGGAATGGCGGATCCGGCTCTTGCAATACGGCGCCTTGCTTGCCGAGAAGCACGCTGAAGTGTCACTCGAGTACCTGCGTCGTGCCTCCGAACTTATCGGACTCATCGGAAATGGACCCGAAGCGCCGGCGCGGTTTGAAAATTGGTTCAAGTCCGGCCTGGAAGTGGCGGCCTACGGCCCGGACGGAGCGCGTGCCTATTTTTCGGTGGAGTCACGGAAAGCACTGGCTTCGGTCGAACAAGCTTTGAGCGGAGTGCCGTTTCGGCAGGTGGCGCGACGAGTGAAACTGTTCGTCCAGGGACTCTGCGGAACCGATGTCGCCGTGACGGCGGTTTCGGATTCATTGACCTCACCGGCCCGCGCGACCGTCAGCGGCGACGGGCGAACCATTTCCTTGCCGGCCCTCCTGCGCCGGTATCCGACGGCCGCGGAAAACGAGCGCCTCTATCTTGTGATGGCGGCGCATGAAGCGGGACATCTGGAGTTTGGTACGTATCGGCTGAGGCTTGATTCTTTGACCGATCTGATCGAGACGGTGCGACACCGGTATGGTCCCTCCAATGAGGCTAGACCCGACACACTGGACGACCTTTTTCAGATGTATCCGAACCCCGCGCTGGTGCGGGCCCTCTGGATCGTGCTGGAAGACGCGCGAATCGAATTTTTACTGCAAACCGAGTATCCGGGGCTCCGGTGCGACCTTGCGCGATTCGCCGCTGAATCCATCGCTCCGCGCGACCCGGCTCAAGGCGTGACGCCCAAGGAACTGATCGTCGACGGGCTCCGGAGACTCTCCACCGGTGAAGCGGAAGATACAGCAGTGCCCAAGGCCGTCAGGGAAGAAGTCTCTCTCCTCTGGAGCCTGTGCCGGTCCATTCTAAAGGCCACGGCGACGGCTGAGGAAACGGTTCGTGTGGTCGATCAGGTCTATCGGAAGCTGGAAGAGCTGCTGACGGCTCGCGGTGAGATGATACGCGCAGAGCGTCGCGAGGAATCCCATGATGCAGAAGCGGGACAGACGAAACCCGAGCAGCCGGGCGACCAATATCGACCAGTCAGCGATGTGACCCATCGCGGCGCAATGAATCCGGAGTTCATCACGTGGAGCGAGGAAGGGTTCGACCGACCACACGAGCCTCCGGCACAATCGGACAGTCGAATGAGAGAGAATGTTCGGAGCGGTGAGCAGGATTTCGGGAGTAGAGACGTGTGGAGCGAGGGGCGTTCATTGCCGTCCATTGTGGAGGAGTGCCTCTCGCTTGAGGCGGAACCGCAACCGATTCGAAAGGTGGGCACTCATGACAGGCACGCGACACTCTACCCTGAATGGGACCATCGCATTCAGGATTACCGGATGAATTGGTGTCGTGTCGTGGAACGACCGGCTGACCCCGGGTCTGATGAATTCGTCACGGAGACGTTGGCAACCCGGCGGAGTACCGTCAAGTCGCTGCGACGATTTTTTGAAGGTTTGCGCCCGCCGGCCTTCCGCCGCGTCGCAAGGCAACCCGACGGCGAAGAGGTGGATCTCGATGCCGCCGTCCGACGAACGGCGGAACTGCGGGCAGGCGTGGAAGGGGACGATCGGCTGTACATCCGGAGAGCAAAACGCGAGCGCGATGTGGCCGTGGCCTTCCTCGTGGACATCAGTGGATCAACAAGCCGAGACCTCGGAACGGGTCGGCGGGTGATCGACATTGAGAAGGAAGGTCTGGTATTGCTCTGTGAAGCGCTGGACGCCGTCGGCGATCAGTATGGACTCTACGCCTACTCGGGCCAAGGACGGGCGAGGATCGAGTTTCTCACGATCAAAGACTTTGACGACCGACTTGGGGCCGCGACGGCTCATCGGCTTGGCGGCTTGGCTCCTCGTCAGCAGAATCGCGACGGCGCGGCCATCCGGCACGCGACGGCGAAGCTGGCGGCGCGGGAAGCCAAGCACCGAGTTCTCGTGTTGTTGAGCGATGGAAGACCTTTGGACGATCAGTACAAAGACGAATACTCCTTGGAAGATACGAAGGCGGCGCTCCGAGAGGCACGACAGCGGGGAGTCGAGACCTTTTGCGTGACGATCGATCGTGAAGCCGAGCAGTATCTGCGCCGCATGTACGCCGATGCTCGGTACTGCGTCATCGATCGTCTCGAAGCGCTTCCGACGAAGTTGCCTGGAATTTATAGGCAAGTGACGGCGTAGAACTCAACAGCATGACCAACTCTATCGGAAAGCCCCCGATCCCCGCATGGTTGTACAAGCTCTTCACGGGGCATCAGTATCCCTACGTCCGTCGATTAGCCAAGTTCGGACAGGTCGTGAAACCAGGCGAAGATCGCCAGGAGCCGACGAAGGAGATGATCGAAGCAAAGTTCTGGGAAGTCTATCCTCGTTGTCGAATCAAAGTATTGCAGGAAGTCAAAGAAGGAATGATCGTGGTCTTTCATGAGCTGGGTGAGTATCCTCCGGGTGGCTTCCAAGAACTCGTTGACGATCCGGAGGCGTTTCTGGCCAAAACATTCGGCAAGAAGAAGATCAAGGTCAATTTCTATGACGAAGATAATTTCGTCTGTACGATCAACTTCAAAGTTGGGGGTTGGACGGAACACGAACATGCGTGAAAGTGTACAGGGTGAGGCGTAAGGGGATGTTACGTTTCACGCGATACGCTTCACGCTTCGCGAGGTGGAATGATGCAACGACCGAAAATCACGGTGGTGGGTGCGGGGAACGTCGGAGGGACGACGGCGCAGCGTTTGGCCGAGAAGAATTGCTACGACGTGGTGCTGGTCGATATTGCCCAGGGTGTGCCGCAGGGCAAAGCGCTCGATATTTCGCAGGCGGGGCCGGTCTGTGGATACAGCACGCAGGTGCTCGGCACCAACGATTACCTAGAAACCGCCGGGTCCGCGATCGCCGTGATCACCTCCGGGATTCCGAGAAAGCCGGGCATGAGCCGGGACGAGTTGTTGGCGACGAACGCGAAAATCGTGAAATCCGTCGTCACGGAGTTGGTGTCCCGCTCGCCGGACATCATCCTGATTCTGGTGACCAATCCATTGGATGCCATGGTCCATGTGGCGCGCGTTGCCAGCGGCCTTGCGAGATCGCGAATTATCGGGATGGCCGGAGTGTTGGACTCGGCGAGGATGCGCACGTTCATTGCCGCGGAGCTGAAAGTGCCGACTACGGAGGTGCAGGCCATGGTATTGGGCGGACACGGCGATACGATGGTGCCGCTGCCGCGATATACGACCGTGCGGGGGAGGCCGGTGTCGGAACTGATGTCCAAGGAAAAACTCGACGCCATCGTCAGACGAACGAGGGATGGTGGAGCGGAAATCGTGGGACTCTTGAAAACGGGGAGCGCCTTCTATGCCCCATCCGCTTCGGCAGTGGCCATGGTCGAATCGATCCTTAAGGACGAGAAGCAGGTGATGCCTTGTGCGGTGTTGTGTGAAGGTGAGTACGGACTCAAAAACGTCGTCGTGGGGGTTCCCGTGAAGATCGGACGCGGAGGAGCCGAAGCGATTCTGGAATATGACCTCACCCACGATGAACGGGCGGCGTTGGAAACGTCCGCGAACGCGGTGCGGGAACTCTGCAGCGCCGTGGATCGGCTGATGGCCTAAGCACCGGAACTCCTTAACCATCTGAAGTGCCCATGGGCGGTCAGCGTCGTGCCGAGGGGCATCCGTGCGCTTGACATTCGAAGAAACACTGAAGTACAGACAGTAGGCCAGATAGTCAACCGTTCAGAGGAGAGAGCAATGAAATTTCTTGAAGATCCGATGCAAACGATGGGAGTGGGATTTGTGCTCACCATCGTGTTGATAGCGATATATTTGGGTTTAACCGGCATTGGCGCAGGCGAGGCCGACTGGGGCCAGATGATTCTTCGCTGGGTGCACTTTCTGGCTGGGATCACGTGGATCGGGCTCTTGTATTTCTTCAACTTGATCAATGCCGCCTTCTTGAAAAGCCTGGATGGGCCGACTAAGAACATCGTCATTCCGAAACTCATGCCGGCTGCGCTCAATTGGTTCAGGCATGGAGCGACCGTGACCGTGATCGCCGGCGTGTTGCTATACGGCCATATGTATCACAAAGGCGGAACAGGGGCCGTGGCATTGGCGATCGGTGGGTTGCTCGGTATTATCATGATGGGCAACGTCCACGGGGTCATTTGGCCGAACCAGAAGAAGATCATTGCGGCGGTCACCGCCGCCGCGCAGGGCACTCCGGCGCCTCCTGAGATGGCGCAATGGGGGCGGACCGCATTGCTGGCTTCTCGTGTGAATTTCATGCTCTCGATTCCCATGTTGTTTTTCATGGGAGCCGGCAGTCATTTCAGATAGACCCGCGCATTTCTGGCCGGTAGGGAGGGTCATCCTACCGGCCGGGGGTTTTCATCTTTGCTTTCTGCCCTCTCTGCCTAGCCGGAATAGGTCCCCTAGTCCTAACTGATTGAGATTAAGGCCCATTTGGACATGGTCGCCTTGACGGATTAGGAGGCGGAGCCGTATAGTACAGCCTTCATATCATTTCGAAGCATTTCGAAGAATCGAGATCGGAATCAGCATGACTGCGACTGTAGAACCCCGCCTTGTCCAACAGACCGAAGGTGCGCCATGGGAGATCGAAGGGTATCTCAAAGTCGGCGGTTATGAAGCCTGGAAGCGTTGTGTGAAGGAGCTGAAGGCGACACAAGTGATCGATGAGCTGAAGAAGTCCGGTCTGCGAGGGCGTGGCGGTGCGGGGTTCCCGACGGGAATCAAATGGGACAAGGTCCTCAACCACCGTGTGAAAGAGCGATATTTCGTCTGCAATGCCGGCGAACACGAACCGGGAACGTTCAAGGATCGCCACCTGTTAAAAACGTTGCCCCACCAGTTGATCGAAGGCTGCCTTATCGCGTCCCATACGGTGCAGGCGAAGGCCTCCTTCATCTATGTGAATCATGAATACCATGAAGAGCGGCAAAATCTTAAGAAAGCTTTGGCTCAAGCGAAAGAACGGGGGTTGCTCGGCAAGAATGTGCTTGGAAGCGGCTTCGACATAGAATTGGAAGTGTTTGAGGGCCATGGAAGCTACGTCGCCGGCGAAGAGACGGCCATGCTCGAGTCCATGCAAGGCCGTCCGGCGATGCCGCGGCAGAAACCACCCTTCTACCCGACCGATTTCGGTCTTTACGGCAAACCGACTTTGGTCAATAACGTGGAGACCTTGTGTAATATACCGAGGATCCTGTTCAAAGGCGCAGGGTGGTTTACGCAGGCCGGAACGGAAAAATGCCCCGGTACCATGATGTTTTCGCTGAGTGGGGCGGTGAACCGCCCCGGTGTCTACGAGATGCCGATGGGCGTGACGATTCGAGATTTGATCGAGCAATGCGGCGGTGGAGTGCCCGATGGTCGCAAGATCAAGGCGGTCTTTCCGGGTGGTCCGGCCTTTTCAATGGTGACGGCGGATCAGCTCGATCTTCCCATGGACTTCGACTCATTGAAAAAAGCCGGCACAGGACTGGGGTCCGCCGGCGTCATCGTGGTCGATGATGCGACCTGCATGGTGGCCAAGACGTTGCACTTTTCCAACTTTTTCAAGAACGAAAGTTGCGGGCAGTGTCCCCCCTGCCGAATGGGGACCATCAATTTAGCGGCGCTTATGACCAAGATCGAATCGGGGCAGGGCACTCAAAAGGACCTGGACAGTCTGCTTCAACTGTGTGGTTTCGTCAAAGGGACGGGGTACTGCACCCTCGTGACCGGAGCCTCAGTATTGGTGCAAAGTAGTGTGAAACTGTTCCGTCACGAATACGAAGATCATATTCGGCTGCAGAGGTGTCCCTATCAGGAAACACCGGTCGGGATTGTTGCCCATTCCTAGGAGGAATCATGCCGCGGGTGACATTTCTTCATTCTGACGGGCGAAGCGGGGAAGTGGACGCGAACATTTCTCTCCTTGAGGCCGCAAAAGAAGTGGGATTTCGGTTGAACCACGACTGCGGAGGTAATGCCTCCTGCACCACCTGCCGAGTGGAGGTTCAAATGGGGCATGAGCACCTCTCGGAGATTGATTTCGACGAGCAGGATTTGCTGGATCGAGAGGCGTTGACAGAGTCGTGGCATCGCCTTGCGTGCCAGGCGCGTGTATTGGGGGATGTCGTGGTACGCGTGCCGGAAGGCAAGTGGGACAATCCAAAGACAGCGACGACCGAAGCGTGGGGTTGATATTCGAGAGAGAGGTGTTAGACTAACTTAGCTCACTGTGTGGGCTGGACCGATCCATATAGGAGGAAGACGATGGTTACGATTACACAAGTTGCGGAACAGAAGATCCGGGAGTTGATGGCTGAAGAAAAGGACGTGGTCGGGCTGCGGGTCTATGTACGCGGCGGCGGGTGCCATGGGTATCAATACGGGATGGCCTTCGAGTCCAAAATGGCCGAAGACGATACGGTTATCGAGATGGGTGATGTGAAAGTCATTATGGATTCTCAGAGCGCGCCGTTACTGCAAGGTGCGGAAGTCGACTACGTCGACAGCGTACAGGGGTCCGGCTTTTCGATCAAGAATCCTCAGGCCAAAACGACATGCGGCTGCGGCAGCTCGTTTAGCGCGTAAGCGCGGTCGCAGGTTCGCAGTTGGAACGCCGTCGATCAGCTTTTAGGCAAGGACCGCTCAGAGTGCGAGCGGTCCTTGCTGTTTATGCCATCCACCAGAGATACCCAATCGAATGTCAGCGATACACGTGACGAGGCGCTATCGATTTTGCGCCGCCCATCGGTTGCACACTGATCGCCTTTCGCCTGAGGAAAATTGGGCTGCGTTCGGAAAATGTAATAATCCGAACGGTCACGGGCATAACTATGTCGTGCTCGTTACAATCAAAAGCGGAGGAGCTCAAGACGCTTGCGACTTACGCCGTCTGGACCAGCTGGTCAACGAACGAATCATCGACCGGTTCGATCATCGGGATCTGAACAGCGACCCGGCTCTGGCCGGTCTCACCACTACCGGAGAGAACATCGTCAAATTGATCTGGGACATTCTGGAGCCTCAATTGCCTGTGGGCAGCCTGCATAAGGTGGGCGTGATCGAGACGCGAGACAACTACTTCGAGTATGCGGGTGTCGCGTGAAACGAGAGGGAATCCGAGTGCGGAAGCAACAGAAGAGACAACAAGGACGAGAGCCGGTCGAGGACACCAGCGGAAGCGGGAAGCCGGCCGACTTACCGGTGCTTCAGTCTTTGGTCACTGAAATGCTGTTGGCGCTGGGGGAAAGACCGGATCGCAACGGTTTACTCAAAACCCCCGAGCGAGTGGCCAAAGCGCTGGCGTTCATGACGCAGGGCTATCAGCGCGATATCGACCATCTGTTGAACGGCGCGCTGTTTCCGATCGAATACGACGAGATGGTCATCGTCAAAGACATTGATTTCTTCAGCATGTGCGAGCACCATCTGCTTCCGTTTTTCGGGAGAGTCCACGTCGGCTACTTGCCGAACAAGAAAGTCGTCGGCCTCAGTAAGATTCCCCGGATCGTCGATACCTTCGCGAGACGGCTTCAAGTGCAAGAACGATTGACGGTGCAAATCG
>CAYXKP010000014.1:0-7179 GCA_964465695.1 uncultured Nitrospira sp. | reverse complement strand
GCGCACGGCGTCGGAGTCGTGGTCGAAGCGCGACATCTCTGTATGATGATGCGGGGGGTGGAAAAACAAAACACCGTCGCCGTCACCAGTTCCATGTTGGGCGCCTTTCGAAGCCAGTCGCAGACCCGCCTGGAATTTCTAAAATTGATTCGACACGGCAGCGCCGGCGATCCCGACTGAGTCCGGACAATCGCTCCCTCGGTTGTCCGCATCGCGTTAGCGCGGGACATTCGCGACGAAAGAGCGGATGGTTTCGTTGAACAGGCCGGGTTCTTCGAGGTTCGAAAGATGGGCGGCCCCGGGAATGATGGCCAACTCGGCATGGGGAATGCGGTCTGCCATAAGCCGCGCATCCGAAGGTGGGGTGGGGAGATCCAGTTCACCGACGATAACTTGAACCGGGCAGGTCATTTGTCGTAGAAGCGGGAGTGAATCAGGCCGCTGGGCCATGGCCATTAAGTCCCCCGCTATGCCGCTGACTTGGTTGCTCTCGATCATCGTGCGCACCCGTTGAACCAGTTCAGGCTTCCGCTGAATCGTTGCGGGACTCAGCAGTTTGGGGACCATGATATCGGCGATCGCTGTCGCCCCTTGTTTGTATGCCATCTGAGCCAAGTCGAACCGCGCCTGTTTTCCTTCGTCGGTATCCGCCTGGGCTCTCGTATCCGCCAGTACCAGTCCTTTGACATCGTCGGCGTACTTTCGATAGAACGCGAACAAGATATAGCCCCCCATGGAAAGTCCGACGAAGACCGCTTGTCGGATCGATAGGGAATCGAGCAGGCCTCGGACATCATCGGCTGCTTGGTCGAGGGAATAGTGCCAAAGCGGCGCGTCCGATTCACCGTGCCCGCGGAGGTCGATCGTAATGACTCGAAACTGCGAGGAGAGCCCGGTCTCCTGCTCCATCCACATGGTGCGGTTGAGAGGAAAGGCGTGGAGAAAGACAAGCGGAAGGCCGGTCCCCTGATCGTTGAATGCGAGCGTGATGCCGTTGATATGGGCTTGCACGGTCCTCCGCCGATTGGGTGTTCGTACCATCGGCCGTTTGCACGGGTCAAGAGGCCGTTTGCGATCACAGGAAGCGGCGTATACAATTTCGCTTCACCATGGGATTGAGATGACCGGCTTTCGCGACCAGGCTCCTGATCTCTTCGCCTCCTCCGATCGAACAGACTCGGTCGAGGCACCGCTTGCCGAGCGGATGCGCCCGCGTACGTTTGAGGACTTCGTGGGGCAGGAGGACATCACGGCGCCGGACCGACCCCTGCGGCGGTCCATCGAGGCCGATCAGCTTTCGTCCGTGATCTTCTGGGGGCCGCCCGGTTCGGGGAAAACGACCTTGGCCCATCTCATTGCCCGGCATACCAAGGCCCAGTTTGTCCCGTTCTCGGCGGTGACCAGCGGCGTGCCCGAGTTGCGCACCCTCATCAAGGCAGCTGAACAACGCCGATCGATCACCGGCCAACGGACCATCTTATTTGTGGATGAAATTCACCGCTTCAACAAGGCGCAGCAAGATGCCTTTCTCCCCCATGTCGAACGAGGCACCGTCGTTATGGTCGGCGCGACGACGGAGAATCCCTCCTTCGAGGTCATCAGTCCGCTGCTGTCGCGGTCTTTGGTCGTCGTGCTCAAGCCGCTGGGAGAGGAGGCGTTGGGTCAGATCCTGGATCGCGCGCTCACCGACGGCGAGCGGGGACTGGGAAGCTGGAAGGCGAGCGTTTCGCCGAAGGCCAAGGAACGGTTGATCTCATTCGGCAACGGCGATGCGCGGGCGCTGCTCACATCGTTGGAATTTGTGGTGACACAAGCGCCGGTTGGGCCTGACGGGGCAAGGGTGATTGACGAAGCGATCTTGGAAGCCGCGCTGGGTCGGAAGGCGCCGCGGTACGACAAAGCGGGCGAAGAACACTACAACGTCATCTCGGCCTATATCAAAAGCCTTCGCGATTCCGATCCGGACGGGGCTCTCTATTGGCTCGCGCGTATGTTGGACGCCGGAGAAGATCCCAAATTCATCGCCAGACGGATGGTGATTTTCGCATCCGAAGACATCGGGAATGCCGATCCCCTGGCTCTTCTCGTGGCCACATCAGTCGCACAAGCCGTCCAGTTCGTGGGACTCCCGGAAGCACAGATCAATCTGGCTCAAGGCACCACATACCTGGCATCACGACCCAAAGACAATGCCTCCTACGTCGGTCTATTGGAAGCCTTAAAGGATGCGAAAACCCACGGGAATCTTGGGGTTCCGCTCCATCTCCGAAACGCGGTCACGTCACTGATGAGGCACTTGGGCTATGGAACCGACTACCGCTATGTCCATGACGATCCGTCGGCTCGAACAGAACAAACCCACCTCCCGTCGCCGCTCGAAGGCCGACGCTACTACCGCCCAAAGCACCTGGAATAGGGCCGATTATCCAGTTTACATTCTTGTCTAATCGGTTATACTTAGTTCAATGAAGCGAGGAGAAGCGAAACCGTCGGCCGGTGTAGCGGCGTTGAGTGAGCGGCGGAAATTTGTCCGGGCCACCTTGGTCGGCTCCGCCTTGGTGTCGCCCAAGAGCGGCGGGCGCGCCTGTACCGCAGTGCTCGACAATGTCAATAAGATCGGTGCCGGGCTCCACACCAAAGAGCGCTTTCCGTCAAACGAGAAAGTCACCGTTTCACTCGCCTTCCTGGACTCCGATCGGGTCGAGCAGCAGGAAAAACTCGACGGAACCGTCGCCTGGGTCAGACCCTGGGAAAAGAAAGGATTCTTGATCGGGGTCGTCTGGGATGACTTGGTGACGAAAGAGAAGAACCGCTGGCTGTACTACTATCTGGAAGAAACGCTCAAATCCTCCGTCTAGGGGGCATGAAAGCCCCATCCGCTCGTTCTGCTTTCCCCTCAGGCTCCTTGGCCCTACAAGAGCTGGCTAGCACAAAGCTCCCAGTTTTTGCTTCACCTCTTCCAATTCCGCCGACAGCGATTCCCAGCGCGCGGTCAGTCGCTCGAGATCGCGCTTCCAGTCCTCCTGTTCTTGGTGCAGGAGGTTCCAACGGTCGAACTCGGCGTAGAGTTTCGGATCGGCCAGCTCCGCTTCGCGCGTCTGGATCTTGGTCTCAGCCTCGGTAATTTCGGCCTCCGCTCGGGACACTTGTTTTTCCAATCGTGCCTGCGTCTTGGTCAGGTCGCGCCGCTCCCCTCCACGCCCTTTCGGCTGGACCTGCTGCGCCATCGCGCGGGTAGGGCCGGCAGAATCGGGCTGGGCGACTCCCACGAGTTCCTCACTCGTCTCCTTGATCGATTCGAACTCCTGAGCCTTCTTCCACAGGTAGTACTCATAATCGCCGATGTAGTTTTTGGCCTGTCCCTCCTCGATTTCAACGACCCGGGTCGCGATGCGCGCTAAAAACGTCGGGTCATGGGAAATGAAAACGATGGTCCCGGGAAATTCGGCCAATGCGTCCGTGAGTACGTCCACCGAGGCCGGATCCAAGTGGTTCGTCGGCTCGTCGAGAAGCAGCGTATTGGCCGGTTCGACCAGCATGCGGGCCAAGGCCACCCGGTTCCGCTCGCCGCCGCTCAAGGCCTTGATCGGTTTCTTCTGATCTTGGCCGGAAAACAGGAAGGCGCCCGCAATGCCTCGCAGGAAATTCATCTCGACATGTTTGGTGACTTCTTCCAGCGATTCAAGAATCGAGTGCTCGGGATTCAAAGTCTCCGCCTGATGCTGGGCAAAGTAGTGCAAGCTCACCCCGTGTCCCACGCTTCTGGTTCCGCTGTCGAGCGGCAGCACACCGGCAAGCATCTTCAAGAGCGTACTTTTTCCGGCTCCATTCTCGCCCACAAGAGCGACGCGTTGGCCGCGTTCCACGGAGAAATCCAGTGTCTTATAGACCACCTTTTCACCATAGCGCTTGCTCGCTCCCGCGAGATCCAATACCTGGCGGCCGCTGGCGGAAGGGAGGGGAAACCGAAACTTCACGCGTTTCGGATCCCGCTGGATTTCGATCCGCTTGACCTTGTCGAGCTGTTTGAGGCGCGACTGCACTTGGCTGGCCTTGTTGGCCTGATACCGAAAACGATCGACGAACTTCTGAACGCGCGCGATCTCTTTGGACTGCCGGGCTGCGGACGATTGTAATTGCGCATCTCGTTCCGCTTTCAACTTGCGGAAGAGCGAGTAGTTGCCGCGATATTCCTCGATTTTGTGATGTCGCAATTCCCAGATGTGCGTGACCACACGGTCCAGAAAAGCCGTGTCGTGGCTGATGATCAAAAGGGTCATCCCCGAATTGAGCAGAAACTGTTCGAACCAACGCTGAGTGGGCTTATCCAGGTGGTTGGTGGGCTCGTCGAGCATCAGCACATCGGGATTCGACAACAGCAGATGGGCCAGCGCGACCCGCATGCGGTATCCTCCCGACAGTTTCTCCACCAGCCGATCGAAATCGACTTCTGTAAACCCCAATCCCATCAAGATGCGCTTCGCTTCGTGCTCCGGGTATTCATCGCGATGCGCGGCATCGAGGACGGTCTTGCCGGTAATCGTTTCGAGCTCCTGCGGGAGGTACCCGATCCGAAGCCGAGGCCGCTTGCGGATCGAGCCCTTGTCCGGCGCCTCCTCGCCGAGGATCATGCGAAAGAGCGTCGTTTTGCCGGCGCCGTTCGGCCCGACCAGCCCGACTCGTGAATTCGGGCGAAGATGCGCGGAGGCCTCGGTCAGGAGCACCTTTGTTGAATATTGTTTGCTGACGGATTCTATTTGGAGCATCGGCACAAACCTTCCGTGTGAAATGGGACGATCGGGTCACCCGAGATGAACTCGAACGAAATGAAGGGCTAGCAGGTCGGGAGGCGAGGTAGGGTGAAAAAATTGAACATCGGCATGACTACTATCCTAGGGCGCGTCAGGTGTTATCCTCACTGTGTATAATTCACGCGACACGGAGCAACTGTCCGGCACCAAAGGCGTTTATCAGGTCGCATCAATCGATGCTAAATCTCAAAAGAGCGACCGGGTCAAGCGACTATCTAAAACTGCAAGACACTTGTGGGTTTTATCCGTCGGCTCAATAATGAATCTTAAATAGCCGACGGTACGCACGAAGTGCGGTATCTAAAACCCTGAATCACTTGTGGTGGTCATCCGGCCGCAACGATTACGATAAACCTCAAAAGAGCGGCCGGCACGCGCAAGCGAGGTTTGGTGGAGCTGGCCGGGATTGAACCGGCGACCTCGTGAATGCCATTCACGCGCGCTCCCAACTGCGCCACAGCCCCACACGTCACCATCAGTGGAAACGCCGAATATGAATTGAGAATTGAGGCGTTAGCTGAAACGGCATGCTAACACGCGGGTATGGACCAGTCAAGAAAGCGCCGATCGCCCGGCCATACTGTCACAAGCAAACCGAACAGTTCGCATTACAACATCTCAATTGAATGGCTTGACAAAAGACAGAGCGGAACCTACCATGAGCCCCCTTGGCTCTGATCTCCCAATCGGTCAGAGCCATTTTCGTGTCAAGAAACCGGCTGGAATTTGACGATGGGCAATCTCGTCATCATCGGAGCTCAATGGGGTGATGAAGGCAAGGGCAAGATCGTCGATATCTTGGCCCGCGATGCCGATTTTGTCGTGCGGTATCAAGGCGGCTCCAATGCCGGGCATACCGTCATCAACGAGCGAGGCACCTACATCTTCCATCTGATTCCTTCCGGAATTCTGTACCGAGGGACCACCTGTATCATCGGGAACGGCGTGGTCGTCGATCCCGGCTCTCTGATCGAAGAGATGGATCATCTCCAGACCCAGGGTGTGGTGATCGGCAAGAATTTCGCCGTCAGTCAGCGCGCGCATTTGATCCTCCCGTATCATAAGGCGATCGATCGGGCGTCGGAGCAATCCAAGGGATCGCGGAAAATCGGCACAACCGGACGGGGCATCGGCCCCTCGTATGCCGACAAGATGGCACGGATCGGCATTCTCATGGGCGACCTGCTGAATCCGCCCTTGTTCAAGAGAAAGCTCGAAGAAAATCTGGTCGAGATGAACTGGTTCTTGGAGCGGCTCTACAAGGTGGAAACGTTTCAGGTGGACAAAGTGTTTCATCAATACATGGGCTATGCCGATCGGCTCAAGAGCCATATTGCCGACACTACGCTGTGGCTGAATCGCGCGATCGAAAAGAACAAGACGGTGCTGTTCGAAGGCGCTCAAGGCACCAACTTGGACGTGGACTTCGGCACCTATCCCTACGTCACCTCATCCAGCGCAGCGGCCGGGGGAGCCTGCACCGGTACCGGAGTCGGCCCGACGATGATCGACGCGGTGATGGGCATTGCAAAGGCTTATTCCACCAGAGTCGGCAGTGGACCGTTTCCTACCGAACTGACCGACGACGTCGGACGCGGACTCCAAGAAAGGGGGCGAGAGTTCGGATCAACGACCGGACGTGCCAGGCGATGCGGCTGGTTTGATGCGGTCGTGGTTCGCCACGCGACATTGGTGAACGGATTGACCTCGCTGGCATTGACCAAGCTGGATGTGCTGGACGGCTGCAAGGAGCTCAAGCTCTGCATCGGCTACAAACATGGGAGTACCGTGTATAAAACCATGCCGGCCGATTTGGATGTGTTGACCGGCTGCGAGCCGATCTATCAACGGATGAAAGGGTGGACCACCGCGACGACGTCGACGACGAGCTACAAGCGTCTTCCCGTCGAAGCCAAACGCTACTTGGCCCGCATCGAAGAGTTGTCGGAGTGCCGAATCGATATGATCTCCACCGGGTCCAAACGCGCGGAAACGATCATGCTCCGGAATCCCTTGGCCTGCTCCCGCCGGCGCCCTCAACGCTCCAGAAAATAGTCAATGGTCATTCGCCGGCCGGGAATGTTAGGATGGGCTGCGTAATTCGTCAGTGATTGTCTACGTCCAAAGAGTCGGGGCTGTTCAGGGATTGCGTCACGAGGCAGGCGAGACCGAAGGCCGCCGTGGCTGCTCGCAAGTGAGGACGACGTAGGCGTATCTATTGCGTGATACGTTGAGGAGGCCAAGCGAGAACAGCCGCGCCGGTCGAGAGGATCGTCTGCAGCAGTAGCATCTCCTGTATAGCCCAGACTCAGAGTGAGCCGGTAGCTCAGTCGGTAGAGCATCGCCCTTTTAAGGCGAGGGCCCTGGG
>CAYXKP010000013.1:0-47988 GCA_964465695.1 uncultured Nitrospira sp. | reverse complement strand
GGCCTGAAAGAGCCTGACGGCATACTCGTTCGCATCCGTGACGCGGATCATCGGAATCGAAGCGGCCACCTTCTCGGGGTTCGCATCCAAATACCCGGCCAGGTCCGTGACGCCCTCCGAGCGAAGATCGTCAAACCAGCGTTGAATTTCAGACCAATCCTCCTCAAACAACGACACGCCGGCGCTCTCAAAGATATGCCTATACCGTTCTTCGCTCTGGCGCAACGCGTCTTCGTACCGCTGGCGCTCCGAGAGATCGTAAAAATGGCACACCACGCCCCACCGTCCGTCAGGGAGCTTCACGCGTTCGATTTTCCAGTCGTACGATTCGACTTCGCCGATGTCCCGCCGCCGCTCCACTGTTTTAGGCGAACGGTACGGCTCACCGGTCTCCAAAGTATGTCGGAACCGGCCGATTGCCTCGCTCGCGAACGGTTCCGGCCAGATCTGGCGCAGCACCTCGGCAAAATCCCGCCCCAGCAGCGGCCGTACGTTTTGAAATACTTTCTGAGCACCGGCGCTGACCTGTACCAGCCGGAAGTCGGCGTCTATCGCGTACACCCCGAAGGGGGACTGTTCGACGAGATGGCGGAAGGTATCATGGGCTGTACGCAGCGCGTCTTCGGCATGTTTGTGTCCCGTGATGTCGCGTTTCATGCCGACATAGCAGAGCACCTCGCCCCTGTCGTCATAGATCCCGAATGCCGAGAGAGCGATATCGATCCATCGGCCGTCTTTTCGGCGTGAGCGGACCTCTCCCTGGAAACGTCCTGTGTCGATCAACTCCCGGGCGATTCGTTGAAAGACCGCTTCTCCGACATGAATAGCCGGAGTCTGACCTATCAAATCTTCGTCCGAATACCCCAGTATGGCGCGATGCGCCAGATTTTGTTCGATGTATCGACCATTCGGATTAATGAGCGCAATGCCGTCGGTGGCATTGGCGAAGATTGCGCGGTACGGGCTGAGATCCGATGCAGACATGAGCGGGCAGATGTTTCACGAAGGAATAAAAAATGTATCTATCTAAGACACTCCGTCCTGCTAAGACACTCCGTCCTGCCGAGGTGAAATTGTATTGGCCCGATTGAAGAAAGGGCAATAGAAAATTAAGCTTGGCCCATTCATCCTAACCGCAAACCATTAATACTCTCAACGCTGCCTCACACAATCGGCGTGGCTCATGCCGCCTTTCAAATGCCCACGGTGGTTCTTTACGTTTTTGAGATGGTATCGACTGATGTGGTCAACCGTCTAAGCTCATCCAGATAGTAGACAATCAGTTGACGCTCATCCTCGTTTAACGGTTCATCGCCCGCCGCCATGCAGGGTGAGAGGAGTTTCTCGCAAGAGCTTGCGAAGTCTTGGACCTCTTTTCGCAATGACATCATTGAAGCCTCCTGACCCGTGATTTCAGGCGTGTGCTGCTTGCAACTGCCGCTATCAACAACCCCTAGGGGGAGAATCGCCCTTATTCAATTGGATACACATGCTACGCAGTTTCCGATCCAGGCGTCTGTCGTCTAGGTGACAAAAAGCAGATTCTTAAGAGGCAACCTCATTTGCCCGGAAAAATGAGAATAATTGTAGAGCGTGATGCCTCGGGAGACTAACAATGTCGGCCAGACGACAGAATATACGAAACGTTCTGGGCTATTCTCGCCGTCCTGCAAAGGAGAGAAGCCTGAGTGGATGTCGAGCGATATGCCCGGACCAATTTGGTACTGCAATACATTCCCTTGGAGGACTTCTCTAAGCTCATTCCCCACATGCACGTGAAGGAGGTGGAGGCCAAGGAAGTGCTCCACCAGGCGGGCGAGCCCATCAGGTTCATTTACTTTCCGGTCACGGCACTGATGTCCATGCTGATGCCGACGTCGGATGGAGCGACGGTAGAGCTGGCCATGGTCGGCCGTGAAGGCTTCACCGGCATGAGCGCCCTTCTGAACAGCGTAACCACCCGCGAGCATGGCGCGCTGACGAAGGTCATGACCGTTATTCCGGGGACGGTGGTTCGAATGAAAAGCGATGTCTTTATGGCCGCCGTGGATTCGAGCCTGTCGGTGGCTCGCGCCTTGCGCCGATATTTGAGCCTGCTGTTCATAGAACTGGCGCTGTCGGTCACTTGCAATCGGCTGCATTCGTTGGAGCAGCGATGCGCTCGCTGGTTGTTGACCGCGATGGATAAGAGCGACACGTCGGAAATCCCGGTAACCCAAGAAATGCTGGCGGGGATTTTAGGCGTCTATCGCCAGAGTATTGTACAGGTCCTCAATGAATTTGAAACGGCTGGACTTGTTCAACGAGGCCGTGGGTCCATCCGGGTGGAAACGCGGGAGCGTCTCGTGGCGATCGTCTGCGAATGCTACTTCGCCGGCAGAAAAAGGACGTTAGGACGCTAACCCGTATGCAGGTGGTCTATGGATTCCCCTAAGGCATGCGCTAGTAAAAAATCACCTTAATGGTGTACGCTTCCTTTTATGATGGTCGAGTTCGACCGGCATCTGCTCCTTACAAGGCTCCCCACTGCCGAAAAGCAGGCTTTGGGGCCGCACCTAAAGCTCGTCATGCTGCATACGAAACAAGAGCTGAACCTCGTAGGCAGTCCACTGCAGCACTTGTTCTTTCCGCTCGAAGCCGCCATCAGCGTGATGGACATGGAGCAAAGCGGTCGTGTGCTTGAGGTGGCGGTCGTCGGAAAGGAAGGATGCGCCATTCCGGATATTTTGAATGGACTGACAATCTCACCCACGCATACCATCGTGCAAATCGGCGGCGCGACCTTGCGTCTGGAGACAGCCGCGCTCTTCGGCATGCTGCCACTCTTGCCCGTATTTACCAGGATGGTGCGGCGCTTTAGCGCGACGCTGTTTCGCCATGCGGTGATTTCAGTCGGCTGCAGTCAATGGCACTCCGTCGAGCAACGGTTGGCCCGGTGGCTGTTGGCACACCATAATCGGACGAGCGAGACTGTTTTCCCGTTCACCCATGAATTCCTCGCCGATCAATTGGGATCTCAGCGAGGGACGGTGTCGGAGGCGCTGTCGGAATTTCAACGCCGGGACATGGTTCGCTATAGTTACGGGAAAGTCGAACTGATCGATATTGAAAGGCTGAAGGACGTCAGTTGTGAATGTTTTGGTCTCGCGACGCAGGCCATTCACGAGTATCTCTGCGACATTGAGACGTATAGTTAATAGAGTGGGTCGGTTGCCCCGCTTGCCGTCCCACTCTACGTACTCTGTCATGCCACCGGCTTACGCCCGGTGAAGAACCCGATCAACGCCAGGATGATGAAAATCACGAACAGCGCGTAAGCGATACTCGTCGCTGTTCCGGCGACGCCTGATAGCCCCAGCACTCCCGCAATAATTGCAATCACCAAGAATGTAATAGCCCAGCTCAACATAATGAACCTCCCTGGTTCAACGTAGACTGTCGTCAATGGTTTGACCGTAAATACTCTTGCGAGATGCACCGGCGTGGGAAGAATCCCACGCCGTGCTTCGTCGCCCCTTACTTCTCAGCCTTCGCTTGTCCGGTCTGCGCATCGACCAGTACATTTTGGTTCTTGTTATTCTGATCGATAATCTCGACCTCATAGACCGTGCGGCCACTCTCGGTTCCGATCTCCGCTTCCACGGCCTTGCCCGGTACGAGCTTTAGGGCATTCCTCACCGCTTCCTCGAGCGTTATCTTGGCCGTCTTGACGAGATCTTTATTTGTTTCAAAGATCGCCCACGCAGGCGAACTCACTAATGTTGCTATGGCCGCTGCCAGAATAATTTTTCTCATCAAGAACCTCCTCTATGAATAAATAATCAATCCACAGTCATCATAAACGCGAACTACCTGACATTGGACCCTGTCGTCTGGGCCTCTGACCTGTTCTGCTTCTCGAACCAGTCGTTCGTCCACTTCATGACATCTTCTTTCTTATCCCCGTAGCGCTCCTGCACGCGCCCCATGAACTTGTCATAGTTCCCTTCCGCTTCCGTCATATCGTCATCCGTCAGCTTGCCCCATTGACGTTTGACTTCGCCCTTGAACTGGCTCCACTTGCCCTTGAATTGTTCTGCGTTCATGTATTCCTCCAGGTTAAGGTTAAGGACGTATCAACTTGTCTACACGTAGAGGCCGGGACATGTTGTCTCCATCAACCCTGCCTGAATCTTATTTAACTCATAGCGTCTCCCTGGACACCTAGACAATTCCCTGGACATCGTCGCTGACTTTTTCATGTACGAGAAGCTGTAACGATAAGCGACGAGATGACCCCGGCTCACGTGTCGCAAGACTCCCCATGAAAACAAACAAAATAGCTCCCTCAGACCGCGAGAGCGGCCGAGATAGGGTACCGTCCGCGTCTGTCGGTGAAAATCTCGTCTCGTGCAATGACCGTTGAATTGAGGGAAGGAGACGAGAGCGGCGAAGATGAGGGCGCTCAAGATGGTCTAGGCTGCTTCAGGTGCCTCTTGTTTACCCATAGTGTAACGCTTCGTTAGGGTTCAGCCTCATTCTATGCCGGCGTCGGTTCACAAAGACCTTCCGCCACTCTTCAGCCAGCAAGAGCAGGGAGGCCCCGAGTGCGAGTAGCCCCAGGATCCAAAGAGGCAAGGGACTGGTTCTGAAGATCTCGTTCCCAAGCGGGGTGTAGACGATCAATGTCAGAATGGTCAGCTCCGTGAGGATTCCCCAGAGGATCAATGGATTGGTGAACCATCCGAGCCTGGCGATTGAAAGATGGTCGGATCGGCAGGCAAAGACATTTGCGACTTGCGCGAACACGATTCCGACGAAGGTCACAGTTGTTGCCTCTTTATATAATGGAGAAGCCCAATCCAGATGTTCTCCCCAGGTCCAGCCTTGACTATAGAGGTAAATGAAGAAACCTCCCATCGCAATCCCCGCCTCAATGAGCCCAAGGAACAGATAGGTCCGCAGCAAGATCGGGACATTCAGGAGCCGTTCGGTCCTCGGTCGCGGTGGAACGTCCATGACGCCGGCAAGAGGCCGTTCCGTCCCCAGGCCGAGAGCGGGAATCACGTCCGTTCCCAGATCGACGGCCAAAATCTGCGGAATCGTGATGGCCAACGGCAGCCCGAGAAAACCATAGCCCAGGTAGGGCACAACCTCCGGCACATTGCTCGCCAACACATAACTGGTGAACTTGCGGATGTTTTCGTAGACCGCCCGTCCTTCTTCGATGGCATTCACGATCGTCGCGAAGTTGTCGTCCAGGAGAATAAGATCCGCGATTTCTTTGGCCACGTCGGTTCCGGCAATCCCCATCGCGATCCCGATGTCGGCCTTTTTCAGCGCCGGCGCGTCATTCACGCCGTCGCCCGTGACTGCGACCACTTCACCCATCTCTTTCAGTACGGATACGATTCGCATCTTGTGACGCGGAGCCATCCGGGCAAACACGGGGTCCGGTTCGTCGGGATGAGAAGGTGTCAGCAGACGACGGAGGACGTCATCACTCATGGTGTCGAGCCTGGATCCTTCGATGACCGGGACGAAGCCGCTTGACGGCTCAGTACTCCGGTCCGGTACCAGACCGATTTTTCCGGCGATGGCCAGCGCGGTGAGGGGATGGTCGCCGGTGATCATGACGGTGCGGACACCGGCTCTCCGGCATTTTGCGATGGCTTCGGGTACTTCGCGGTGCGGAGGGTCCATCATGGCTACCAGGCCCAGAAACGTGAGGCCGGTTTCGATCGTCTCCACCTCGATGTGCTCGGGCTGATGGGCGACGTCACGCATGGCCACGGCGAGTACCCGGCAGGCCTGCTCCGCAAAGAGGCGGCTCTGGTTCAGGATGCTCGTCCGTTCGTCGGGCGTCATCGGCTTGCTCTCGTCATGGAGGCGAATGTGCGTACATTGTGCCAGCACCGATTCGGGGGCCCCCTTCGTGAACGCGACGAGCCGCCCTTCCGACCAATGCAGCGTACTCATCCGCTTTCGGTCGGCGTCGAAGGCCAGCTCGCCCATGCGGCGTAAAAGCGGCCGGTGAGCCTGCCCATGCTCGACGGCAAACTCCAAGAGGGCGACCTCGGTCGGATCCCCGGTGACGATGGAATGGCCTCCGGGCTGCCGGACTCGCTTGGCATTGTGGCAGTGGAGGAGGACGTCAAAAAAGGGTCGCCATTGCTCGGCCTCCAGGATGCCGATGAGGTGTCCCCTGGTGAAGAAACAGCCGTCTCGCGATTCGACGATGAGTCCATCGACAAAGAAGCGGTCGACCTTCATCCGGTTTTCCGTCAACGTTCCGGTCTTGTCCGTGCAAATCACGGTGGCGCATCCGAGCGTTTCCACGGAGGGGAGATGCTTGATCAGGGCGTGGCGCTTGGCCATGCGTTGATTGCTCATGGCGAGCGCGAGCGTGACGGTCGGCAGGAGTCCCTCCGGCACATTGGCCACGATGATGCCGATGCCGAAGATGGCGCTGAGCCAGAAGCCGAGTCCCGTCCATAGACCGATCGCAAAAAAAGCGGCTCCCATCGCCAGTGAAATGAGGGAGACGATATGGGTGACCTTGATCACCTCTTTCTGAAGCGGACTGAGCTCGCCGTCGATCGTCGTGGCGAGATCGGCGATCTTGCCGAATTCCGAACGCATACCCGTCGCAAACACGACTGCGCGCCCGTGCCCCGACAGGATCGTGGCTCCGGCGAAGACGAGGTTGGGCAAATCGAGCCGGTGTCCGTCCTCCACGGCTTCGGCCGTCCGTCGTTTCGGTTTCGATTCGCCGGTCAACGCGGCGTTGTCCACTCGTATCCCGTTGGCCTCTATGAGACGCGCATCGGCCGGCACCCGTTCACCTTCCTCCAGGATGAGGACATCGCCGGGCACAATGTCGCGGCATGAGAGTTCGACCGATTGCCCGCCTCGCCAAACCCAGACTTTGTCCGGCAACAGACGGTGGAGGGCCTGCACCGCCCGCTCGGCCTTGTATTCCTGGAAGAAGGCGAACCCCGCGTTGATCACGATGACGCCGAGAATGGACCATCCCAACGTCGCCATGCCTTCGCCGGGCTTCATGAAATCGGCCGCGAATGAGAGACCGGCGGCAATCCACAGAAGGATCGCAAGAAAATGGGTGAAATGGCGAAGAAGCCCGCGAAAGAGCGGGTAATGGTTCAGCCCGACGAGGACATTGGGTCCATACTGAGCCAACCGACGTTGAGCTTCGTCAGGAAAAAGTCCGCCGCCATCCGTTTCCAACCGCCTGAGGACGGCTTCGGCCGAAAGACGGTGGATGTCGTCGAAGGGATGGGAAGCGGTCATGCCTTCATCTTACGCTCCCGAAGTCATGCTCGGGTGCTTCGTGCAATGAGCACCGAGCAAGGAGCATGTCGAAGCAGGCTGTCGGATACACTTCCGAGCCGGAGTCGCTCCCCTTTCGTCAAATCGCGGGAACCGATCACGAGAAGTTCATCACGATCGGCTTCCACGCATTTGACGATGGTATTGACGACGTGGCCGGTCTGCACCTGCGTCACGACCGAGAATCCTTCCTTGATGAAATCATTTCGCAGCGCATTGACGAACGCGGTGGCGCGTTCCAGGCCCGGCTTGGTCAGTCCGGCCAGTTGGGATTCGGATAGATAACGTGCGGCAAAGTCGGTGACGGGACTCTCTACCGCCGAGAGGATCGTTACTGTGGCGGTCTGCGGGAGAATGAAGGACCGAAGAAAGCGCGCTGCGGTACGTGACGGTGCGGAATCGTCGACAGCGAGGGAGACATGAAGAAGCTTATGCGTCGGTTGCTTCACGACCCACACCGAACAAGGAGCGATCGAGGCAACCTGACGGGAGACGCTCCCCAACAGGAACCCTTGAATGTCACTCAATCCACGCGAGCCCATGATGATCAGGCCCGCCTTCACACGCCGCGCCTGTTTCACGATCGTGTGCGGGAGCGGGCCATGGGCCAGGACCGTCTGGAGTTTCGTGCGCGGTGCCGTGGACGCCTGGCCGAGAGCGACGCGAGCGGATCGTGCTGCATCCCGGAGCAGGATACCGCCGGCCTTTTCCATGGCTGCGAGCACACGGCGGCCGCCCACAGGATTCTTTCCGGCGAGTGTTTGAAGAGCCGGTTTGTCGACCACATGGAGCAGCGTGACGTGTTCGGGTTCCCGGCCGGCGAGTGCTTCGAGGGCCTGGATTCCCCATTGCGAGTGTTCCGATCCATCGACGGCGCATAAGACCCGCATGATAGAGCCTCCTCCTAGAGAAAAAGATTCGGGTATCAGTTCTGCATCGGATGTGCCTGTGACATGGAGAGCGGAGGAAGGAGATTCGCTTATGCCCCGGATAGTTAGAAATGTACTTGGATTGTGATGCGATGAAAAGTTGCGGCGTTTTGCATCAGGGGCGGTTGACCCGCTGTGGTGATTCGCGTCAGGCGGCTTGTCCCTCATTCAAGCTATTGCACCGCGGACCATCGCATAGAGACAACTTGTCTCAGGAATGGAACGGCCGTCACGCGCCGGAAGATCCGGGAGGCTTTTTGCCCTAGGAGGGACGATGAAAAAGAGGAAGATGGTGAAGGGCAAAGTCAAAGACTTCGATTCCATGACCGTCAGCCAGATCATGGAGAAGGATGTGCAATTCATCCCGTTGAACATGAAGGGGCATATGATCGCGGCACTCCTGACCGAAGGGTTGGGAGCCGTTCCCGTTGTGGAGAAGGGGCGCAAGCTGGCCGGCATTGTGAGCGAGCATGATCTCCTCGCGGCGATTGACGACCGTCTTCAGCTGAGCGACGTCACGGCGAAGGACATCATGACCGCCAACCCTTACTCCGTCCGACCTGAAACGACGCTTGGAACGATCGTGCACGTGCTGCGCGCAAGCGATTTGGTTCGCGTCCCCGTCGTAGACGCCACGGATAAGCTGATCGGCATCATCGCGAGACGTGATGTTTTGCAAACCTATCTGGCCACCGGAGGAAAACGAGAACAGTGAGGTATGTATGAGACAAACTGACTTCTTCATGAAAGCCGGCGACCCCAAAACTTTGACCGTCGAACAATTGATGCAAGACGCGGTGACGCGCTGCACGCCGCGCACCGACGCGTCCACGATCGCCCATATGATGACTCATCGGAACTTCGGCAGTCTTCCGGTTGTGGAAGAGGACGGCACGTTGGTCGGAATCGTCACGGAATACGATCTCCTGCAAGCGATGCTCGACGGGCGCGACCTTCGAAAGATCCTGGCCACGGAAATCATGTCGGCCCATCCCGTGACCGTGACGGAAGACCAAACGCTGGCCCAAGTGGCCGATCTGTTCCAGGATCGCTATCTCACACGTGTGCCGGTGGTGCGAAACAATAAGCTGGTGGGGATTCTGGCCCGGCGGGATCTTTTGTACGGTTACATGAAGGCGTCGCAGTATTGGTCGTGATCCAATCAGGTGGATTCGGATGAAGCTGATTCAAGGGGATTACCACGGCTCCCCTTCGCTGGTTCCTCCGCCTCGGCTTCCGGACACAGGTCATTCGCGCTCGTCCGTAAGCCGTGATATCGCGTGACGGGGCGTACCTCAGGGACTAATCCTCCGCCGCCCATTGATGTTTGCACTCCCAACAAAGCCAGACCGGGGGTTCCGTCACTTTGGTATCTGCCAACAGTGGTCCGGACGTCGGCTGCGCCGGTGACTCCATGGCGGTCACTCTTGTGCTCCGGCATTTCGGACAGGGAGGGGGAGTTTGTTTCATGATAAGTCATTCCTTTCTCTATCCCACCCGTCTGCTGCTTTATAAGCTCCCTGGATGGACCGCCTCGTGGCGGTTGCATAATCTTGAAGGCTCGTTCTCTGACTCCGTCCGCTGCGCTAACCTACCGGCGGCTGGAGGCCCCGATTTCCGCATTCGGCATGCATACAGGGGCATCGGGCTCCCGGCCTGAGTGCCCGGGCTTGCTCACATTCATCGCTGCAAAAAGAACTATGCGACCGAGCTTCGCAAGTACAAGCTTGGTGTCCACAGTTCTTCGGATAATTGATGGTCGGTCTTGGTGTGGTCATGGGAAGGCCGCGGCAGCCGTTAACAAGATGATAGTGGTTTTCCACTCGGCCATGCAATCGGTTGTGGGGCCAAACGCAAGGATGGATATTTCCAAGGGTATTTCTGAGCTGACGATGGCTTGCTCTCCCAGCAACATACCAAAAGGTCGATGCGCGCGTGAACGTGAAATAGGTTCGAGAGAAAGGATTGTCCATGGATTTCATGACTCTGTTACGACGTGATCACGAGAAGGTGTCGTCCATCTTCAAAGAAATAGAGCGTGGATTCGGGCAGCCTGACGCGCCTGCACGCCATGATTTATTTCACCGACTCAAGAAAGAGTTGGACCTCCATGCCGCCGTAGAAGACCTACACGTCTATCGAGTATTCCAGCAAGCGGAGGTGACACGTGATGATGCGCACGAGGCCATGGAAGCACACCGCAAAATAAAGACGCTCCTCGATGAGCTGGATGCCGCTTCGGTTTATGACCATAATTGGATAGCGAGATTCCAAGAGTTGCAGAAGGTGGTCGAGGCACATGTGACGTCGGAAGAAAGCGAAATGTTCCGCAAGACGGAAGCGATAATGACGCCGCAAGAAGCGGAGGAACTCGGGAGTGCCGTTGAAACTGCAAAGGAAGCCATCGGCCGTGACGCAGCGATCACCGAAGGGGGGACCCCGGAGCAAATTTCGGTATGATACTACTATGAACTCCGGAGGCGGTAGATCAGCTCGATAAGGGCAGATCTCCCCCGGCGTATCCGTCCCATGAATGCCCCGCCGAAGCAATGCCAGGACCGGTAGCCCATGGATAGCAAGACGTTACCTCATGTCCTCCGCGACGAGCAATACCGGATCGGGTTGAAGAGGGATAAACGGAAACAGTCATAAAGCCGGGTTTATCAGCCCGCATACTACGTTTTGTATAGAGGAGGATACATCCATGTACAAGGCAGCAGCATACTCCGCTACCGGCGCGACATCGTCACTTACCTCTGCCGTTATCCCGCGGCGCGATCCGGCCGAACATGATGTGCAGATCGAAATTCTCTTCTGCGGCATCTGCCACTCCGATCTCCACCAAGTCCGCGATGAGTGGAAGCAAGTCATGCCGACTGTCTATCCATGTGTCCCCGGCCATGAAATCGTCGGTCGTGTGACGAGAGTGGGCTCCGCTGTCACGAATTTCAAGTCCGGCGATCTCGCCGCCGTCGGCTGCATGGTCGATTCCGATCGCACCTGTCGCGAGTGCCGGTCCGGCCTCGAGCAGTTCTGTCCGAATCTGACGCTCACCTATAATTCCCCGGACAAGCATCTCGGCGGCGTCACCTACGGCGGCTACTCCGACAGCATCGTGGTGGATGAATGCTTCGTTCTGCGGGTTCCTTCCAACCTCGACCTAGCCGGGGCCGCGCCGCTACTCTGCGCCGGCATCACGACGTACTCGCCCATGCGCCGCTGGGGTGTCACGAAAGGCAAAAAGGTCGGCGTGGTCGGTCTCGGCGGGCTGGGTCACATGGCCGTCAAGATCGCACACGCGCTCGGCGCTCATGTGGTGGTCTTCACAACATCACCCAGCAAGAAGGAAGACGCGCTCCGCCTCGGCGCCGACGAAGTCGTCATCTCCCGAAATGCCGACGAGATGAAGGAACACGTGGGAAGTTTCGATTTCATCCTCGACGCTGTCTCCGCTGAACACGACATCAATGCCTATCTCAACCTGCTTGTCCGCGACGGTACCATCACTCTGGTCGGTGCGCCGGAGCAGCCTCTCGCCGTCTCCGCCTTCGGGCTCATTTTCGGCCGGCGCAGCCTCTCCGGCTCGCCCATCGGCGGTGTCCCCGAGACACAGGAGATGCTCGACTTCTGCGGACAGCACAACATTACCGCCGATGTCGAGGTCATTCCCATCCAGAAGGTGAACGAAGCGTACGATCGGCTCCTCAAGTCCGATGTGAAGTACCGTTTTTCCATCGATATGGCTTCGCTGAAATCTGACTCCAAATGAGTCACGCGTCGGTCTAGCCATCGTGCGATGCATTAATGGACACGGTAAGAGGTGTAGTGGGCTGCCTGCACCGGAAAGGAGCGGAAAACGACAGCGAAACAGGGCGGAAGCTTCGCGGGCAAGGTTGCCTTTGTCACCGGCGCGAGATGACTGCTCAGCGAATAAGGAGGCCGACCATGGCGACGAATGAACCCATGAGGCAAGCCCAATTGCCAATACGAGAGAGGCTTACCCTTCGCGGCGGGAAATTCTGGTTCGCGGAAGCAGAGTCGCGGCCGGTATAGGAGTGGCTGCGCTGCTCAGTCACCTGAGAACCGGTCCAAGACCATCATATGGAATGGACCGACCTGCGATGAACCTCCTCGATTCTTTGATCCCCGCCCATACCGCTTTACTGGTGATCGACATGCAACGTGACTTTCTCCTGCCGGAAGGTTATGCGGCGCAGGCGGGCCTCGATATCGCGCCGTTGGCCGCCGCCATCCATCCGATCGAAAAGCTGCGGGCTGTGGGGCGATAGGCCGGCTTGCTGATCATGCATACCGCGAAGGCCACGTGCCGGATCTTTCCGATTGTCTGCCATACAAACTGGAACGCAGTCGCAGGGCCGGTGCGGAAATCGGCTCGAAGGGCCCGCGCGGTCGTTTGCTGGTGCGTTGGCTATGATCGGCGTGGAAGGCGGGTCTCTTCGGCGAAATCGCCACGTCCGCCGCGATCATGGAACGACTCGCCGATGATCCCGATCAGTCGGTCGCCGGCGAGCGTTAATCCGGAACCCGCTGAATCGTCGAGGCATATCCGTCTTCGGACACATAGGCTTTGACGTGATCCCCGATCGCCACCCGGTCCATCTTGGTGTGATCGTCTACGCGGACGCGCGTCGTTTCACCGTCGCCCTCCTTAATGGAGACATATTTCGGTCCGATGTCCTGGACCCTGCCGGTGACCGCATCCTGCTTGATTCGTTCTCCCAACGTCGGTGAAGCGGCGCGCCGTTCAGACGCCGACTTGCTGCATCCCAACACCGCGGCATATGACGCTACGGTGACCATAAGGATGATGTGTAGTAGTTTGGCTCCCATAATGCCACCTCCATTAGATGTCCTAATTGATACTAGCGTGATGCACCATGGCTCTATGCTGGGAGAGTCCCTAGCCGCGTAACAGGCCGTTCACAAGTGGGGAAGTGCCGCAAGGAAACGGCGAAATAAGAGGCGGGCGGTCCCGTAGGCGACTACGAACTACTAGATGATGATTTCGCAGGGTTGAAGAAACACTTTCAGCGGGATTTCACGATCGTCATGCCCTTGAATATGCCGGGCACGAAGTTCCTTTAGCGCTGCGACAATCTTCGGTAGAAAGGCGGCTTCATATCCGAGCGCGACCATGAACAGCGTATTCGTACCGTGACTGGTTGACGAGTCGGAGGTCGGTACGGTCCCGGTCACGCCGCTGCCTCCCACCCCGGAAATCACGGTGTATCCTTTGAGCCCCAAGTCTCTGAACATGGCGACGATCTCACTTTCAAACTTCTTTCCACAGACGATGTGAAGCATCTTCATGTGAGCCCTCTTCGACGTTGTTTTGCGGTGGGAGTAAACGTGTTTGTAGCCTACCACAGGGGAAATCCCCTAACAAACGCCGCGTTATTTAACGAGGCTGAGGCGAATCATCTGATCCCAGTTATAGTGATAGTCCCAAAGCCCGACCCCTAAAGCGTAACGCTATCATCCAACGGTCTGACCAGAGGCAAGTCATCCGCTGTCAGGGCATTGCACTGAGCCATCCCTATACTTCTATTGCCCGCTATGCACCATCATTGTGGTTCTCAGTAGTTGTTTTTCTCCGCCAATCCTTACGGTTCAACCGGTGCCGGTTCGTGGAATTATTTGATTGAATCATGAAATGCCATAACTCATCCTGCCAGCCGGCTCTTGACTCATCAAAATTTGTTGTTATACAGTTCCGCCATGGTGACGAGTGTCCTCTCAGCCAAGAAAGCCGCGGCGCTGTTCCATGCCCTGTCGGATGAGACACGGTTGGCGCTGCTCGACCGGTTGAAAGACGGAGAACAGTGTGTCTGTGAGCTGACGGACGCAATGAAGGCCGCGCAGTCGCGGCTGTCCTTTCACCTCAAGGTGCTCAAGGATGCCGGGCTGGTTGAAGATCGCCGCGAGGGACGGTGGATGTATTACGCGCTCAGCCCCGGGGCGATTGAAGAGCTGGCAGACTTGGTGGATTCGCTCAAGCAAGCGGCAAAGTCGGCAGCTCGGTCAGGACGGTGCTGCTGATTTTTTTGGCCGCTACACATCAATGGTTCTTGATCGGAGGTAAATCATGACTGAGGAGCAGACTCTCAAAGATGAGATCAAATACAGGTACGGGCAAGCCGCCTTGCAGGCGCAACGGCAGGAACGGCGGTCATGCTGCGGAACCGGAACAGTGCTGGAGGCCGGCAAACTCGATCCCATCACCTCTCACCTCTATGCGGATCAGGAGACTGCCGCGCTTCCGGACGCGGCGGTATATGCGTCGCTCGGCTGCGGCAATCCGACGGCATTGGGGCAGATCGCTCCAGGCGAAATCGTCTTAGATTTGGGCTCAGGGGGCGGCATCGATGTGCTGCTCTCCGCGCAGCGGGTGGGGCCGACCGGGAAGGTGTACGGCCTCGACATGACCGACGAGATGTTGGATCTGGCGCGGGCCAATCAGGCGAAAGCCGGAGTGACGAATGTGGAGTTCCTGAAGGGGGACATCGAACGGATTCCCTTGCCGGAGAGGTCCGTGGATCTCATCATTTCCAATTGCGTGATCAATCTGTCGCCGGACAAGGATCGGGTGTTGGCGGAGGCCTTTCGCGTGTTGAAGCCGGGAGGGCGACTGGCTGTGTCGGATATCGTCGTCCGAGGGGAGATACCACCGGAAATTAAGCGCAGCATCGAGCTCTGGGCGGGATGTGTCGCGGGTGCGTTGGAGGAGAAGGAGTACATCGCGAAGCTGGAGCGAGCCGGGTTTGAACGAGTCTCTATCGAACCCACCAGAATCTATACGGCCGCGGATGCGCGAGAGCTGTTTGAGGGAACAGCTCTCGACATCGACGCCGTCGCCTCGGTCGTCGACGGCAAGTTTTTGAGCGGCTTCGTGCGGGCGTCGAAACCGGAGGCAAGCCCGGCGGCCTGTTGCTCTCCCACGTGCTGTTCATGAAGCAGCGAGTGTTGTTTCTCTGTACGGGTAACTCCGCCCGCAGCCAGATGGCGGAAGGGTTGCTTCGCCATCTGGCCGGAGACCGGTATGACGTCTCAAGTGCCGGAACGCATCCCGTGGGTCTGAATCCCGGCGCTATTGCGGCGATGCAGGAACTGGATATCGATATCTCGGCACAGCGATCCAAGAGCATGGAGGAGTTCATCGGCCAGACGTTCGACTATGTGGTCACCGTGTGCGATCGGGCCAAGGAGTCTTGTCCCCGTTTGCCCTATACGGGGCGTCTGGTTCATTGGAGCTTCGAGGACCCCGCTGCCGCATCGGGATCTGCGGAAGAACAACATCATGCCTTTCGTACGGTCCGGGACCAAATCAAGGCACGCATCGAAGATGTCTTTCGATCTAGACGGTAAGCGGTCGGCGTCCTGAATTTGCCGACGCATCCAAAACTCCGCTCCGGCATTGACCCTGACTCCACCTCTTGCACAGGCTTTCCGGCCGCGTGCTGCCATGACGCTTATCCGAGCTGAACGGCGCGACCAAGACCGACTTTCGCTCTTCACCTGCTGCTATACCCATCAGCATTTCCACGACTCCGTTTGACTACATGCGTCGACGGCTCGTGATTTTCGATGATTCTCATCGATTCGGACATGACGCCTTTTTCCACAGTGTCACTTGGATGGATGGAGCTCAATGCGACAGATCTTTCCTTTAAGACTTGACCTTCGATGAGACATTGCAGCCCAGTGAATCTGGAACATGACTTGCGAGAGGTTTCAGTATGCCTAGGTTGAGCAGACAGGCGTTGTGTGAGTATCTGCGGAGTCGTTTTGGTCCCCGCGTGGAGTTCCTGTCTTATGGAGTCATCGGCAAAGAGAGTTCCCAAGGAGAGCAGAAGCGTTATGGGTACGGCACGCCGGTCAAATTGACGTTCCGAATCGGACGCCGCGTTCAATCCGCCGTCCTTGAAACCATGAAGCCCGGCCCATTCGGACACGAACATATGGCTGATCGGGCTCAGGCCATGTTGTGGGACTACGATTCCTATGGGCGGCTGCCGCGCCATGTGAAGGCCCTCGATGTGGGCGCATTCGATACCAAGGAAGCGCTCTTTTCTCTCGCGGAAGCGCGAGAGTTCTTCGTGCTGAACGAGTGGACCGAGGGAGTCAGCTATCATGCGGATCTTCAACGGTTGGCAAAAGGCGGGACACTGAGAAAGTCGGACCGACAACGGACCATTGCGTTGGCTCAGTATTTGGCAGTGATTCACGCCACGAAACGCCGGGATGCGGATCTCTACAAGCGCCGGCTGCGCGAATTGATCGGCCACGGCGAATGCATCATGGGATTGACCGACAGCTATCCCACGCGATCCGGCTTTATCACCGGCGATCTCCTACGGACAGTGGAGGAAACCTGCAACCGATGGCGGTGGCGGCTCCGTGACAAGACGCATCGGCTTTCCCAGGTCCATGGCGATTTCCATCCGTACAATGTGCTGTTCCGTAACGGGACGGATTTTGCCGTGTTGGATCGGTCACGAGGAGAATGGGGAGAGCCGGCCGACGACATCACCGCGATGACGATCAATTATCTGCTCAATTCGCTGATCCGACGGGGCAAGCTCAAGGGCCCCTTCGAGGTTCTTTTCCGGTTGTTCTGGGACTCCTATGTGGAAGCCAGCGGCGACAAGGAAGTCATGGAAACGGCTGCGCCATTCTTCGCATTTCGCGGTCTGGTCGTGGCCAGTCCGCTCTGGTATCCCAATCTGTCGGTCGACGTCCGGCGCAGCCTCTTTCGTTTCATTGAAAACGTGCTCGACGTGCCGCGCTTTGAGCCGGAGCGGGTGAATGTGTACTGCGGCGCGTGAAGGAGCTTGGTGAGGAGTGAAGACCGTTGATGACAATCACGTCTGGCTCCGTTGATCAGTGATCTATGGCCATTGACCATCCTTCAGCGGTCGCAATCTGGCTCACGGGATTGCCGGCATCAGGAAAGAGTACCATTGCATCCGCGCTCAAGCCCCAGCTGGAGAAATTGAAACTACCCGTCGAGGTTCTCGAGTCCGATGCGGTCAGACGAGTGCTCACACCGACGCCGACCTACTCACAGATAGAACGGGATCTCTTCTACCGCGCCCTGACCTTCATGGGTGCAAGGCTCGTGTCGCATGGCGTCACCGTCGTCTTCGACGCGACGGCCAACCGGCGGGCTTATCGCGACTTTGCCCGAAGCCTGATCCCTAAGTTCATCGAGGTCTTAGTGGAATGTCCGTTGGAACTCGCCATGCGGCGAGATTACAA
Source organism: uncultured Nitrospira sp. (assembly GCA_964465695.1). GTDB lineage: Bacteria > Nitrospirota > Nitrospiria > Nitrospirales > Nitrospiraceae > Nitrospira_D. The sequence continues at coordinate 30,451 of CAYXKP010000013.1, read as the reverse complement.
AGGAACGTATCGGCGTGGACAACGAGGAGAATCCGCCACCGTCCCAGGGCTGCAAGACCCCTACGAAGCGCCATTGAATCCGGAAGTGACAATTGATACGACGAAAGTAAAGGCCAACGAAGCGGCGGAGATGATTCTGAAGGTGGTAAGAGGCAAGTTTCTTCTCCACGCCGGAGGCTGAAAGAACCGATAGTGCCGGTTGGTTCAGATCTGTCCAGGAATTAGATCCGGTCCGTCTTTTCGGGTCCAAAAACAACGTTTGTTTTGACGAGCATCAGCCCGGCTAAAATAAGCTGTTGGATTTAATCCGGCGCATGAAACTCAAACTGGAGATCGGTGGCAATCACGCGCGACGCGATTCCTCTGCTCTACTGCTGAGCATGGATCAATTCGAGGGGCTGATGGAGACCATCGAGATTTTGAGCGATGAGGAGGCAATGCGAGGGCTTCGTCGATCGTTGAAACAGGCAGAAAAGGGACAGTGGGTATCACACGGTACGGTGTTTTCCTTCCCCGCGACCAAGTCTTCATAGTAAGTACCGCACAAACCATCTTCCCGCCTGCTCAGCCACCTGCTCCAGCGTACCTGGTTCTTCGAAGAGGTGCGTCGCGCCGGGGACGATGAAGACACTATCGTTTGAACAATCGGACATAGTCTTCGAAGATAAACAGGCGGTTCCGCCTCTGACCGGTAAATTCCTTCAGGATTCCGAGCTTGATGAAATCGTCGATGAGCGCAGACGCGGTATTGGTTTGAGCCTGAATGAGGTCGGTCACCATTTTAATGTTAGTCACCGGTTTTCGGTAAAGTGATCGCATCAGGGCTTGCGCATTGGCTTGTCTGCGGACATGGAACGTTGGGAGATACTCTCGCTCAATACGTTCTTTGAGGGCGAGAACATCCTTGAATACTTGAATGGACATTCCGGTAGTTTCACGCATGCCAAGCAAGAAGAATCGCAGCCAGGGTTCCAGTTTGTGGGTGGCGCGAACGGCCATCAGATGATCATAATACTCTCCCTTGTGTCGCTCGAAGAAATCGGAGAGATACAGAGCCGGCTTATGCAGCAGGCCGAAGCTTACCAAGTAAAGTACGATCAACAATCGCCCTAACCGTCCGTTCCCATCGAGGAATGGGTGGATCGTCTCAAATTGGTAATGTATGAGTGCGACCTTGAGCAGGTGCGGGATATAGATTTGGTCGTTGTGCATGAATTTTTCAAGATCGTTCATCAGCTCCGGCACGTGCTGGTGATGTGGTGGGATAAATGTGGCATGTTTGAGGCTGACACCGATCCAGTTTTGACTGGTGCGGAATTCTCCCGGCTGTTTGTGTTTGCCCCGCACTCCTCGCAGCAATACCGCGTGTGTCTCGCGCAACAGTCGGTTGGACAGGGGAATCCGGCTTAACTGTTTGATGGCGAAATTAATGGCTTCGATGTAATTGTGTACTTCTTGCCAATCGTCACGTTTCTCTGGATCGACATCAAGCTTGCCTACCAATGCCTCTTCAATGTTGGTTTGCATGCCTTCGATACGGCTGGAGGTCGTGGCCTCCTTGGTGATATGCATACGGATGAAGAAATCCACGTCCGGAATGAGCTGAGAGAATGCGTTCAACTCTCCAAGCAACCGATTCGTTTCTTCCAGGAGAGTGAGGATCTTGGAGTCGGAAACCGCCCATTCACGATTAATGGGTGTGGGCAAGAAGCTTTGGTATTCAAACTGCGCCTCGTACAATCCAGCCGTGAACTCACTGATATTCATAGAGATTCCCTGTTTCCCATCAATTTGAACTAAGTTAACCGTTATGTCAAATACAGAGCTCTGAATTGATATAACGATCGGCGTATGTCAAATGACAGAAGCCTAGCGAAGGTGATTCATCACTGGCCCACTAGACTCCGCATTAAGTTTTGTGGTGGAAGCAGTCAGGAGACTTCCTGCAGGTACTTCTGAAACCATCTTCCCGCATGCTCCGCCACCTGTTCCAGCGTACCGGGTTCTTCGAAGAGGTGTGTCGCGTCGGGGACGATGACCAATTTCTTTTCACAGGTCAGTAGATCATAGGCTTCCTGGTTCATTTTGATGACCGGTTCATCGTGGCCTCCGACGATCAACAAGGTCGGGGCGGTGACCGACGGCAGATAGGGTTCAGCCAGGTCCGGTCGTCCGCCTCGTGAGACCACGGCCTTGATGTTCGACTGTTCTCGCGCTGCAGCTTGCAGGGCTGCTCCGGCGCCGGTGCTGGCACCGAAATAGCCGATGGGCTGATTGTGTGTTCGCGGCTCGGTCTTTAGCCAGTCTTTTGCCAGTAACAGTCGGTCCGCCAATAAGCCGATATCGAATATCTTGCGCCGATCATCCGATTCCTCTTCGGTCAAGAGATCCAGAAGCAACGTGACAAGTCCGTCTCGTTGCAAACGGCGGGCGACGAAATTGTTGCGCGGGCTCAATCGCCCGCTACCGCTTCCATGGGCAAAGACAACGATGCCGCGCCGGTCCGGTGGAAGACCCAGTATTCCCTCCAGGACGAGTTTCCCTGTTGCGATGTGAACGTTGTGTTCGCGCGTGGTCGTCATGGCTTCGTGCGTTTCTTTGCAGGATTGCAAGGAGCAGGTCGTGTAAGCTCGGGCGGCAATTTGGTCTGGTTGTCGACGCAGGCGGCATTGAGTTGTGTCTGCGTGAGACCGATGACGGATGAGAGTATCGCGCCCTTGAAATTCGTCAGACGCAAGTCCGAGGCGTTGAGCCGAGCCCCGCTCAAATCGGCTCCGGCTAGGGTGGCGTTCTGAAGATTGGTTCCTTCAAGATTGGCTTCCTGAAGATTGACATACGTCATGTCGGAATGGCTGAAATTGGACCCGCGAAGATCTGCGCCGACGAAATTGGCTGACGCCAGATTGGCTCTATTGAATCGTGCGTGCAGGAGAGAGGATTTCGGTGCATACATTTCGCTCAGATCAGCGTTCATGAAGTTGGCATGCGATCCCGTGACCCCGATAAGGACCGCGCGGTTGAGGTTCGCGTCCATGAAATCGGCTTCATCGACGACAGCACGATACAGTATAGCCATCCGGAGCTTCGCCGAATTCAGATCGGCCTTGCTCAGAACGGCCTCTTCGAGATTGGCTCCTTCCAAATCTGCGTCACGCAGGTCCGCTCCATGGAGACCCGCGTACCGGAGGTCTGCGCCCCGAAGAATCGCTTCTTTCAGATGTGCGTCGCGCAACATGGTTTCGTCCAGATAGGCGCTTTCCAAATCCGCTTCGACCAGATGAGCCCCGTCCATGTGTGCGCGGTCCAGGAGTGTGCCTTGGAGGTGGGCGCGGTGGAGGTTCGCGTTGGTCAGGACAGTGCGCCGCAAGTCGGCGCTCGTCAAATCAGCATTCACCAGGACCGCACCTTTTAAGGTCGCTCCGTAAAAATGGGCCTCGACGAAGTTGCCGTCGGTCAAGTCGGCGGAGGTGAGGTCGGCGCCCTCGAACTGCGCCCGCTCGAACGAGGCTTCCCGTAGTTTGGCACCGACCAAGACCGCATCGAAAAGAGCGGCCTCATCCCCGACGGCACGGGAGAGATTCGCCCCGTTGAGTCGGGCCCGGCGCAGATCGGCTCCTGAAAAATTGCTGTCTTCGAGGGCGGCTTTGGTGAAGTCGGCTCCAGCGAGGCTGGCCTGTGCGAAGTTGACCTGAGGCAGCCTCGCCTGCCGAAAAACGGCGCCCTCCAGATCGGCTCGCTCGAAATTCGAGCCTGCGAGTGCCGCCCGGCTCAGATCCGCTTGGCAGAGCTCCATGCGTTTGGCATTCGGGTTGCCACGATACTCCAGCCATCGTTCATGCGAACGTACGAGAGTTTCCAACGTCTTTGCAGAGACGGGCTTGTGCCTGTAGAGGCTCTTACAAACGGGGGCTGCTGGCGAGGTTGAAGGGGAAGCCGATGGGCTGGCCGCCCAGGCCCATGTGGTGGTGAGGCCGATGAGGATGAGAGTTTCCACGATCGTGATCGGCACAAAGGCTCTCTTCATTCGTGTCTCCTTCAGGATATGTTCGGAGCTAGGTCTACCGTTTTGGTCAACATCTGCAAAGCCGGTGAGATCCGAACGTCGTAGGCCGGCACAGTTTCAAGGGCCCGCAGCCGTTCGGGAAGTTGCCCGAGTTGGGCAGCCGCATAGAGCCGCACTTCGGCCAAGTCCCGCGCTGGTGCTAGGCGGCGGCCTTCCTTTATGACAGGGTGGAGCATCGGTTCGCCGGGCAGTTGATCGTTGTGTGTGGTGACCACGTCATGATCGAGGTGACCGTCACTTCTCTGATATCGGAAGACCTGCTTGCGGCCGGGCCACGTGGCTTTGCCCTCCGATCGCTTTCGGCAGGGGCGCCCCGCATATTCTTGAAGTTTGTAGGCGCAGTCCAGAGAAGGAGCGTCGGAGGAAGTCGTCATCGCCGTTCCGACGGCGAAGCTGTCGATGGGCGCACCGGTTTGGACCAGATCCCTCAGGCGATATTCATCGAGGTTGCCGCTGACGAGAATCTCTGCATGAGGCAAACCCCCTTCGTCAAGAATGCGTCGAACCGTTCGGGCATGGTCGGCCAGGTCACCGCTGTCCAACCGTACCCCTTTGACCGTAATGCCATGGGCTTGAAGTCTTCCGGCCAACGATACGACTTTACCGGCGGCCGCTTCCGTGTCGTACGTATCGATCAGGAGCACGACATTGTCGGGTCGAGTGTGGGCAAAGTGCTCGAAAGCCAGGAGCTCATCTTCGTGGGCTTGCACAAAGGAGTGAGCCATTGTGCCATAGAGAGGAATTCCGTAAACCATGCCGGCCAGGACGGTCGCAGTTCCGGCGAAGCCCGCCACATAGCTTGCCCGCGCAGCGAGGAGACCGGCTTCCGCGCCATGGGCGCGGCGCAGTCCAAAATCGATGAGCGGCTTTCCGCCGATGTTCAGCACCGAACGTGCCGCTTTGGAGGCGACCATGGTCTGGAAGTTCAACAGGTTCATCACACGGCTTTCGACCAGCTGGGCCATTGGAAGCGGGCCGACGATTCTGAAGACCGGCTCGTGGGGAAAGAATATCGTTCCTTCGGGCATTGCCTCCACATCACCGGTGAATCGCAGGGTTTCCAAGTAGTGAAGCAGTCTCGAACTGAACCGACCCGATCGCTCCAGCCAGACCAGTTCTTCCTGCGTCATCCGCAGTTTGGAGAGATAGTCCAACACTTGTTCGAGACCGGCAGCCAATAAGAAGTTCCGGTGGGTGGGCAATTTGCGCACAAAGAACTCGAATACGGCCGGCTCTTCCATACCATGATCGAGGTAGGCCTGGGCCATCGTCAGTTCATACAGGTCGGTCAGCAGTGCGCTGGTCGAAGGATTCATAGTGCAAACATCTCCCATCGGACAGGCACCGCCCCCAAGCGGATCATTTCCTCTTCGGCGCGGCGGCCATCGTCAGGCTGAAGATTGACTGCCTTGATGCCGTCCATCAAGAGACCCACGTCATAGCGTAATGCCCGAGCATCCTTGACGGAGTTCAACACACAATAGTCGGTGGCCAATCCGCCGACGAAGAGCCGCCGCACGGTCAGGGCTCGCAAATGCCGATCCAGCGTGGGGTCTTGGAAGGCTGAATAGGCTTCTCGGTCCCTGTCGACGGCCTTATAGATGATGACCGCCTGTGGTGGTATGGCAAACGACGGCGGCGGCAGAGAGCCGGGTGAATCGGCGACGCAATGTACAGGCCAGGGCCCTCCCTGGGGTATGAACGAGCAATGGTTGGGGGGGTGCCAATCGCGAGTCAGAAAAATGGGGAGACGGTGGGCCTGAAAGAGGCGAGTATAGTTCAAGAGGGTCGGAATGATTGCATCGCCGCCGGGGATGCCCAGTGTCCCTCCTGGTAGAAAATCATTCTGGATGTCGGCGAGGAGCAACGCATCATGGGCTGTGAGGGCAATCATGGGGCTCGTCGCGAAGTCGGGCGATCTGACGATTTTTTGACCTCCGGCATGACTCTGTCATCGCGCCTGTTGCGATAGTAAGCGAATGTATGCGACGACGTCTTGCATTTCTCCGTCGGTGAGTTGGCCGCGCCACGAATGCATCGGGCTGAAGACGATGCCGTGCTCGATGGTCCGCAGTAACTCCTCATCGGATTTCAGGAAAGATCGGAATCGCTGGAAATTGGTCGGGGGGACTTTCAACGAATCGGCGGCGGGTCCGTCGCCCCGACCGCTCGGTCCATGGCAGCTTTGACAATGCTCCTCGTACACGGCTTTCCCGCGCGCACGGTCGGGAGGATAATCTTGAGCGTACAAGGGAGATAGCACCAGGCCGATCAACGCAAGAAGGGTCCACGGTTTGACGATGAAGAATCGGTTGGCGGACTTCATCAACACGCTGCTAACTCTTCTTGGTGGTGTGAGCAATAAATGGGCTGAAGAGCTGGCGGAGTTTCTTGCTGCCGCACGCCGGGCACGTAATCTCTCCGGCTTCATGCTCCTTCAATGTCACCACGATCAACGATTCCTTCCCGCAATCGAGACACTTATAGTCGTACATCGGCATAGCGGGCCCCTTTCGGCAATCAACCAATAATCATGAGGGGATAGGTCCCCTGGTGCAATAGAGCATGTGAAACACTGCCGAGCACCATGCGGGTAAGGCCGCGGCGCCCGCGGGATCCCGCGAGGATAAGATCCGGATTCAAGGCCTTGGCTTCCTGAAGAATTCCCTCGACCGGAGTTCCTAACGTGGTAGCCACGCGGGTTTGATAGCCATATGGTCTGAGCTTGGCCGCTGTTTCGTCCAGGAAGTCCTTCGCTTTGTTGAGAGAATGGGTTTCCATATGTTCGGCCGAGACCGCATCCACCGGCCAGGGCGGCCTCGTATGGGGCAGGACGGTGAATAACGTAATCGTAAGCGGTTCACGAAACGGATTCTGTTGAAGGAACGCGAAGGCATGGTCTGCGTCGTAGGTCCCTTGTAATGGAAGCAATACATGGTGAAGCATTTTCAAGGGACCGGGAAGAATCAGCTTGGCGCCGGGGGCGAATGTCAGCACTCGATGGGAGACGCTGCCGATGAGCCGTTCCTTGATCGGTCCAAGGCCTCGGGTACCCATGAGAATCAGTCCCACCTTGAGTTGCTCGGCCAAGGCCACGATTTGATCCGCCGGAGAGCCGACGACCAGATGTTTCGTGACCGGCCCGACGTCCAAGGGGAGCAGCGATACAATGCGATCCAAGAGACGAGTCCCATCGTCGCGCATGTTCCGCTCGACCGTCTCGTACAGTTCCTGCGCCACTTCGGGCATCATCATGGGATAGGCCGGACTGGGGACATCGAGCACGTGTACGATGTGCAATTCCTCGGCGCGAGACAGGTACTTCAAGGACCGAACCGCCTCGTACGAGTGATCAGAACCGTCGACAGTGAGTAAAACCTTCATGGCGTCACCTTCCGACTAAGGGTCTGCTGCTCCGTTTCAGCATGAATCAGTCAGGCAATAAACCTGTCGCGGTCTCCGACCGTACGGTGCCGCTCGCTACGGGGAATCTCCACGGCCATCAGGTCTGCCGCCGTCGCCTTTCTATTTCCTCTCAGTCGAACGTTACTGACAATCTGCAGGGCAGAAGAAAACCACATACACGACGATCGCGAGACCTAGGCCTATTGCTCCAAGCAAGAACCACTGTGCGCGCGTCATGTCGTTGCCATCCCTGAGAATGATCTTCAGCAAGTCCAATGCCGCCATGGTGTGAGAAATGAGATGTGCGAAGTAAAAGGAATTTGGAAGCAGTTGCAAGACCAATCCATTCTATGCCAACAATTCCCTCCTGCCCCCTCGCCTTGTGTGGCGCCATCTGCTACAGGAGGCGAACGACTGCTGTAGCAGAGATCCCCTGCTTGCGGAGTCGCAGCCAATAGCCGATCGCTGATGGCAAGAGCAAAGGACCGAATTCGTAGAGTCTTCACGCCATCCGCCCTCAGCCGTTGATTCTCGTCGAATGGCATTGCCCTTGCTCGGATTTCAGGTCGAGAGGATCATTCATGGGAAAAGAGATCGGTCTCTTCAAGACTATCCTGGTTCCGGTAGATTTTTCCCCCTGTTCAGACGAGGCATTCCGAATCGCTTGTCGAATGGCGGAGCTGTGTGGGGCGAAGGTGCTCGTTTTGCATGTGATTGACACCAGTGCCCTTGCCGCTTTCAATCGATTGGGCCTGTTGGCTGTTCCGTCCGACGCCGCCCCCCAGCGTCGGCGCTTACGCCATCATGCCCGGTTGAAGGTGCGGGAGCTGTTGGAGTCAGCCGGGGACGTGAAGATGACCCGCTTGATCGTGGAGGGGGCGCCTTTCGTCGAGATCGCCAAAGTGGCACGCACGGGGGATATCGATCTGGTGGTGATGGGAACTTACGGCGGCCGGTCCGGTAGTGTGGACAAAATTTTCTTCGGCAGCACGGCGGAAAAGGTCGTTCGCACCGCGGGCTGTCCCGTCCTAACCGTGCCGCTTGCCACGTCCGCCTGACGACAAAAAGAGATGCGCTGACGAATGAAGGGAGGGGATGATGACCATTGGAGGAAATCCGGTGCAGTGGCGGAAATGGGGAGCGCTTATAACCATGGCCTTTCTGGCCTTGATGTCCGGCGCGGCCCTTCAGGCACAATCAGAACAGGTGGTGGAGGTCACGATCAAGGATTTTCGTTTTGTGACGAAGCAGAGTCCGTTGCGCTTGGGGTTTCCGACCGTCATCAGGGTGCGGAATGATGACGCCGAACGACATGATTTCAGCTCGACCCTGTTTGAGGGAATTCCGACACAGATCGAAAAGGAGGGCGTGATTGTGTACGGCCGCGGGGTGGGAGGCGTCTATCTCGACCCCAAGCAGGCGGTCGCGATCCGATTCGACATGACGCGACCGGGCCGGCACGTTTTCCGATGCTCTATTCATCCGACGATGAGCGGAGAGTTGCTCCTGTTGAGTGCGGAGGCGGTGTGACTGTGCCCGCTGAGGGACCGAGAATTCTATTGGCGACTGACGGATCGCGGGAATCGGCGGCCGCCGAGGACCATGCCTGTGCGTTGGCCCGGTCATGGGGCGCCTCGCTGACCGTCATGAGCGTGCTGGAATTTCCTCCCGGGATGAACCCGGACTATGCGGTGAACCGGCTGTACCTCGATGAATTGATGAAGGACGTCACGACGAAACTCACGGATCTGAAGGTGCGTGCGGTCGCCCTCGGGATTCCCGTGCAATCGTATGTTGCAACAGGAATTCCGAGCGAGGAGGTGGTGACCGTCGCGCGGGCCGAAGGGGCCGAATTGATCGTGGTTGGTACGAGGGGGAAGACCGGACTCGATCACGTCGTGCTCGGAAGCACCGCTGAGCGAATCATTCGTATGGCGCCCTGCCCCGTGCTGACCGTTCCAACGGACAAGCAGCACGCCGGCGGAAGCGCGAACACCCTCCCGAGGCGAATGCTCCTGCCCCTCGATTTTTCCGACTGTTCCCTCGATGCCTTCGAGTATGGAGCGTTGGTCGCACGTCGCTCGAACGCTTCGATGATACTTTTTCATGTACTGGAGCCGGTGTCGTACGGCCTGGATTTCACGCTGCCCCATGTGGCGCAGCATGAATCGGTCAAGACGGCCGCCACGAAGCGGCTATCGGATCTCGTTTCCGCGCTCGCTTCCGCCGGTCTTTCGTCCGACTTCTTCGTTGCAGGCGGGCTGCCTGCCGATTCCATTCTTGATGCGGCCCGATCCCAGTCGGCTGACATGATCGTGATGGGGACTCATGGCCGACGCGGTCTGTCTCATGTATTATTCGGCAGTGTCGCGGAATCCGTACTCCGACAGTCTTCGTGCCCTGTGCTTACCGTAAGGAGAGCCACGTTGCCGCCGGAGCATCATCCTGTCCTCTCGGGACAATCTATGCCCACCACTGTGTAACCCAGGAGCGAGTTATGGCAACCCGCAAGACAACAACCAGAAAAGTGAAAGGCCGACTCGCCACCGAAGCCGGCTCAGCGGAGAAAACCATCGAATCGCCGGAGCGAATACGGGAGCGGATTTCGCGTCAAGCGTACGAGCTCTGGGAACAGCGCGGCCGCCGGGACGGCAACGCGCTGGGGGATTGGCTCGACGCGGAAACACTCGTCATGGAACACATCCATGAAGAGCGGGGGTGATCAGGTGACAGGATTCTGGACTCCGCGACCTCCGTCTTTGGAGGGAGCGCTGTCGCGCCTGGACAACCTTTCGCGTAAACCGGAATTCAGGTTGCAACGTGAACTGGCCTATGCCCGCGCGCTGAAACCCTATCTGGAAGGGGACGCAGGCCGGCTCGTGGCGCCGCTTGAGCAGGAAGTCGAGCTGGCGGGCCTCTGTTTGTTCTGCGACTATTATCCGGATGACGGGCAGCTGACGCTTGTCGAGCAGCTGCGGGATGTCATCACCGAGCACATTCCCGAGGACGAGCGGCAATGGCTCGATCCCCTCAAACATTCGTATCTCGATGTGCTGAAACCGGCGTCTCCACTGACCCCTGATCGAGACGTGGTCTTGCAATCGCTTGGTGACGGGACGAAGGTGGTCCTTCCCGGCGGAGAATTTGTCCGGGATCTTGGGTCGGATCGCCCGTTGCTGACCCGGGTCATTCATGATCCCGCCAGGCCGGAGTCCGAAAGGGCCCTATGGGCCGGGTGTGGAATCGCTCTGTCACACACCGATGCGGAAGCCTTGCTGAACACCACGGCGGAATGGCGACGAGAGATGGAGGTGACCACCGGATCCTTTGCGCTGGGAGAATGGAAGGAGTTTGCCAAGCGATTCGGCTACATGATGCTGTGGGCATTCTCGCAACGGCGCATGGATGCCTTGGTGGATGCCGTCATCCATATGAGCTATCGCACTCCCGACGGCAGGCCGTATCTGTATGCGGTCGCTCTGTACGACCACTCCGAACATCGAGTCTTCACCGAAGTCTTGTCCGAGATCAGTGAATTTCATATAGAGGAGCCTGGTCCGGACGACAGAGCGAGCGCCGAGGGGAGTCAGCCCCCGGTCCGGCAATGGGTCCAACGGGAGGACGGTAAGCTCGTCGCCCGCCTCACGCTCACCGCATGTCAACTCATCGTGGAATGCGACGGCCCGCAGCGGCTGGACCGTATCAAGCATCAGCTCGCGGCCTCGTTGGGATTTGCACTGCATTTCCGAGGCGAGACGTCGATCCCGCCGGCTCGGCAACTATCGCTGACCGAACTCATGTCCAATGAATCTCCGACGTTCTTCGTGACGCCGGAAGAAGACCGGACGATGCTCCATCAATTTCTGGAGAAGGCGTATTTGGAGTGGGCGGATCAGCCTCATTCCGCGCTCAGCGGACAGACTCCCCGGCATGCGGCGGCGACTCCGACGCTGCGGGACAAGGTCGGAACGCTCATCGACCACATGGAGCGGCACGACCCGGGTTATCAACGGTTTGGAAAACCGGCCTTCGATTATAATCGGCTCCGCGCCCATGTCGGCTTGGAAGAACGTCCGGAATAATTCCATCCGCACCCGCTTGCCTCTTGATGAAATCGAGTATACAACCATGCCGCGGATGCTGACCGAGAGGAGTGTCAGGAGAAGAAGATGACAGTCGAACGTCCGACAGTCGGTATTCTCGTCGGCGGCGGGCCGGCTCCGGGAATCAACAGCGTGATCAGCGCGGCCACGATCCGGAGTATCCTCGGAGGCTCGGACGTGCTGGGGATCATCGACGGGTTCAGATGGCTCATGGACGGCGGCACGGGACAAGTGCGGCCGCTCTCGATCGAGGAGGTCAGCCGAATCCATTTTCTGGGGGGGTCCTACCTCGGCACGTCTCGTGCGAATCCGACCAGAAGCGAAGAGTCTCTCGACAACGTGTTGTTCGCGCTGTCGAGTCTCGGCGTCACGCGCTTGATGACGATCGGAGGGGACGATACCGCGTTTTCGGCGATGACGTTGGAGCAACGGGCCGGTGGCCGCCTTCACGTCGTCCACGTTCCCAAGACCATCGACAACGATCTCGACCTTCCCTACGGAATTCCGACGTTCGGGTTTCAAACAGCCCGCCACGTCGGGGCGGAGATCGTGAAAAATCTTATGGTGGACGCCCGCGCCACCACGCATTGGTATGTGGTCGTGACCATGGGGCGCAAGGCCGGCCATCTCGCCTTGGGTATCGGAAAGGCAGCCGGCGCCACGCTGACCGTCATTCCGGAGGAGTTCCGTGAGCGTCCGGTCAAATTGCAGCGGGTCGTCGATCTGTTGATCGGGGCCATGGTCAAACGATTGGAACATGGCCGGGCCGATGGAGTGGCTGTGCTGTCCGAAGGGCTGATCGAAATTCTTGACCCGCGTGAGCTCGGCGGGTTGGACCATGTTGAACGAGACGAACACGGCCATTTGCGGATGAACGAGGTGAATCTCGGTGAGGTATTGCGCCGCGAGCTGACGAAGCAGCTTCAGCGGTTGGGACTGTCGACCAGTCTGGTGGCGAAAAACGTCGGCTATGAGCTCCGCTGCGCCGATCCGATCCCATACGATATCGAATACACGCGCGACCTCGGCTATTGCGCCGCTCAGCATTTGCTCGACGGCGGGACATCGGCTATGGTCTCCATTCAAAACGGACGGTTCACTCCGATTCCGTTCAAGCACATGGTGGATGCCTCCACCGGCCGGACAAAAGTCAGGATGGTGGATATCGAGTCCCAATCCTACCAGATCGCCCGGCAATACATGATTCGGCTGACGGAAGCCGACATGAATGATCGGGACATGCTGAGCCGCTATGCCGCCCTGGCGGGTCTGTCGCCGGAGGCGTTTCGAGAACGGTTCAACATGGTTCTTTGAACCACGCGGGTGTTCCCCTTCGAACAAAGGATATCCGACATGAAGATTCTTGCGGCAACTGATGGATCGAAGCATGGTAAGTGGGCGATCGAATGGTTAGCCGAGATGCCGTTCGCAGTGCAGCCGGTCGTCCGTGTTCTCCATGTCGTCGATGTGGCCCGCGTTCGGGCTCCTTTTATGATCCAACCCGTGATCGTCGGCACCGAACGGTACATTCAGTCCGAAGTGAAGCGAATGGAGACGGCGGCGAAGTCCACAAAAAAAGAATCTGAAGCCTTATTGTCGACACTCGGCTTGAGCGGAACCGTGACGGTCGAGCAAGGCGGTGTGGCGGCCACCATCATGAAGCATGCGCAGCGTGGGATAGCGCTTTTGTCGATCGGGTCGCGGGGATTGGATGCCTTGGACCGCTTCATGCTGGGCAGCGTCTCAAGCCATGCCGTCCACCATGCCCCTTGCTCAGTACTGGTCGTGAAAGAGAGGCCTCGGCCCATCAGGCAGGTGGTCGTTGCGATCGACGGGTCGGCTGAGTCGGATAAAGCGGTCAAGTTCCTCATGCACCATGTCAATCCGGCCCCCGATGGTCCGGATCGCGAACCGGTCATGGTCACGGTGACTCATGCGGTGTCCTCATTGAAGTATCCGGAAGTCAAAGAGACGGGGAGAACGCTGGTACAGCGCTATGCGTCTAAACTCGCGAAATCAGGCTTCCAGACGCGTGAAGCCTTGAGGGCGGGGAAGCCGGCTGACGAGATTCTGACCGTGTCCAAACTGTATAAAGCGGATCTCATTGTGACCGGCGCCAAGGGGTTGGGCGCTATCCGCCGTGTATTGCTCGGAAGCGTCTCCGCCCGGGTGGCACAACACGCCCACTGTGGAGTGCTCGTTGTCCGCTGATCATCTAAAGTAGGGGATGGCTCATAGCGCCCGGAACAGGCTTGACGGAAAGGAGAGAAGCACCATAGACTAACGCCCTCTCGGCTGCATCAAGGGAGAGCAATTATGACGGCATTAATCAAGATCGATCACGATTCCCTCCCCGATCGTTTGGTGACAGGGCTCTCGAAAATCGGCTTGGCGATGAAGAGCCGTGCATGGAGACGCAAGGGACGGCAAGGCATCGGTCCTTTGCAAATCCAAGTGCTGACGTTTCTCCGGACTCGACCGAATCATTCGGCTACCGTCTCAACGATCGCCCGAGAACTCTCCGTGAAGCTGCCCACCGCTTCTGAAGTCATCCGAACACTCGAGCACAAGCGATTGGTCCGCCGGCGTCGTCGGGAAATCGACAACCGGGTCGTGACCGTTCACCTCACCTCGCTCGGAGCCAAGGCAGGTCACGTGGAAAACCGATGGCCTGAGATTCTGGCCTCTGCGACCCAGAATTTGTCGGTGCAAGAACAGGTCGCGCTTCTTACCGCGCTCGTCAAATTGATTCGCGCGCTTCAATTGCAGGGAGAAATTCCCGTTGCGCGCATGTGCGTCTCCTGCGAACATTTCCGTCCGCATGCCTATGCGGAATCGGACCAACCTCATCACTGCGATTTCTACAATGCCGCTTTCGGAGATCAAGCGTTCCGCCTCGATTGCCCCGAATACGTAGAGGCTCCGGCCGAAGATCCGAGCAATAGCGCCGGCTCTCACAAAGCTGCAAGCGTGGCCCAGGCCCAAGCCAACGCCGGCTGACGGCTATCAGGGCGCGGTTTCCGTGTCGGTTGCTCTGTCGGATTCGATGTAGATCGAGCGATCTGCCTCAATCTGGCGCATTAAGTCTTCCAAAGCCCCCTGTAATGCGAGCTCGATGGGGGCGCGGTCTGAAGCAGTCACCCACCGTACCGATGATCCCGTCACGGTTTGTTCGGCGCGATACGACTTGATAAGCCGGACACCTTCGCTCATGTCTGCTTGCAACAGGATCCGGTAACGATAGAGACCGCCGCGGGAAGTCAGCGTCAGTTTCGTGGCCACGCGAAGCGCCAAGTCTGCCGGGTCGAGAGAGACAGAAGCGAAAGTGCCTCGTTGTTGCAGGTATCGCAAGATCGCCCGTTCCTGGTCGACATGCGGCCATTCCAGCATGGCGATGCCCGGCCGATGGTCCGGGCCTTCCATTGAAATCGGGCGGATCACGGCCTGAAGGGTTCGAGGAATGGAGATGGATGACGCGCTCGTGGGAAGAGGCGCCACCTGAATGCGATGGACACACCCGAACAATTCGGCCGAGAGGGTCAGCACGAGCATGGTGAGCGTCATCGAGCTGGTCATGGACGATCCGAAGACGGGCGTTCCCATGCCCTCTGCTGAGCCGCGCGATTAATGAGTCTCGCCGGGAGAGGACTTCGACAAAATCTCCAGGTCCTTCAACGCTCGAGCGGCCTGTTCCCGATAGTCGCCTTCAGTCGGGTCCGTATAGGTATCGACGACGCGTTGATAGGATGCACGGGCTCGTTCCGGCTGTTGCTTGATCGCGAAATATTGTCCCAAGGCGATCCAGTTCTGAGCCGCCGTTCCGCGGGCCGTTTTCATCAGCGCGAACTCCCGTTCGACCTGCGACGTCCCTTGCAACCGACCTTGTTTCCTGACGGTTTCCGCCATCTGGTCGGCCATGGCTTCGATCTGTTCGTTTTCGTGAACCGCCGCACCCACTCTATGTGCCTGAAGGTGGGTGTAGAAACTCTCGACGTGGTTCTTCATGGCATCCGCTCGCCGCTGATAGGAGTCCGGTGCGCAACCAGACAAAAGAAGGATGAACAACGAGATGATACCTGTCGTTCGGTAGATAACACCGCGAGAGTAAGTTTTCACAGAGAGCCTCATAGATGAGAGTCTGAGGAGCCTCTATTCGTGGAAACGGCGGCAGTCTAACATACCCGACC
Source organism: uncultured Nitrospira sp. (assembly GCA_964465695.1). Lineage (GTDB taxonomy): Bacteria > Nitrospirota > Nitrospiria > Nitrospirales > Nitrospiraceae > Nitrospira_D. The sequence continues at coordinate 14,693 of CAYXKP010000013.1, read as the reverse complement.
TGTGTGAACACCAGCTTAATCAGCCCGCGATGTGTCTGCTTGCGTCAATAGGGCGGACCGGAACGTGTCGCGAAGCCCACTTGAACCTCTGACGACCGCTGAGCTATCTTAGTCACCGGTTTCCTACAGGCGAAAATCGTCACGGGGAAAGGGGTGGGCCTTCGAACAACGAGGAGGATGACATGGGAAAGAGCTTAAAAGGGACCAAGAGTCACGACAATCTGAAACATGCCTTTGCAGGGGAATCACAGGCCAACCGCCGGTATCTCTATTTCGCGAGACGGGCCGATATTGAAGGCTATCCTGACGTCGGCGGGCTCTTCCGGGACACCTCGGAGGCGGAAACCGGGCATGCCTTCGGTCACCTCGATTTTTTAAAGGAGGTGGGAGATCCGGCGACAGGCGTGCCCATGGGAAACACCGACGCCAATCTCAAATCCGCCATCGAAGGCGAAACGTACGAGTATACGCAGATGTATCCCGGAATGGCGAAGACCGCGCGGGACGAAGGGTTTCCCGAGTTGGCCGAATGGTTTGAAACCTTGGCGAAAGCCGAACGGTCCCATGCCAATCGGTTTCAAAAGGGATTGGACAGTCTCAAGAGCTAACAGGCCGCGTATCAGCTCGCGTTCAGCGGTCAGTTTTCGGCGACGTGGCGGGAATCCGTCGGCGAAGGCTGACCGCTCGTCGTTTTTGGAGAGATGATGAAAGGTCTCAGTCTCATCACACCGATCGACTCCAAACAGTTGGAGAAGGAAACGCTGCGGATCTATGAGGTGTGCGACGGGTGCCGGCGCTGTTTCAATCTCTGCCCGTCGTTCAACACACTGTTGGACCGGATCGACGTGTACGAGGGTGACGCGGCGAAACTGACCCCGGCCGATCATCATCGAGTCGTCGACGAGTGCTACTATTGCAAGCTCTGTTTCAACCATTGTCCCTATACTCCGCCCCATCACTACGAAATCGACTTCCCGCATTTGATGGTCGCCTGGAAAAAGCGCCTGGCCGAGGAGCGCGGCGTCCGGTTGCGGGACCGTCTACTGACTATGACGGATGCCATCGGAAGGTTCGGCAGTGCGACCGCCTCGATCGCCAACAAGTTGTTGGAGAACCGACTCGTGCGCAGCCTTTTGGAACGGGTCATGGGGATTCACCGGGACCGCCGGCTCATGCATTTTTCCGGTGAGACGTTCCACCGCTGGTTCGGTCGTCGGACCAAGACGGCCACGGCCGATCCACCGGTCCGCAAGGTCGCCCTGTTTGCCGGTTGCCTCGTGAATTTTCAGGCCACCGACGTCGGTAAGGCGACGGTGCAGGTGCTGGAGAAGAATGGAGTCCAGGTCGTGGTACCGGAGCAACGCTGCTGCGGTATGCCCAGTTTCGATATCGGGGATACTCGAGCGATTCAACAGGCTGCCCGAAGTAACGTCGCGTCATTGTACCGGTGGGTTCTCGAAGGATACGATGTGGTAGTCCCGACCGTCAGTTGCAGCTTGATGTTGAAACGCGAATATCCGGACCTTCACCGGGATGACATGACGAAACGCGTGGCGGAGCGGACGTTCGATGTCTGTGAATACCTGATGGCCATGAAAAAGAGCGGCCACCTGGCGACCGATTTCGCGGTAAAGCCCGGGCGCGTCGCGTATCAGATTCCTTGCCACCTCAGAGATCAGAATATCGGGTTCAAATCCAGGGAACTCATGGAATGTGCCGGCGCTCAGGTCGAAGTCATCGAGCACTGTTCGGGGCATGACGGTGCATGGTCAGTCAAAACGGAGTTTTTCCCCCTATCGATGAAAATCGCCGGGAAGGCCGTGCGCGCGATCGAGCAGGCGCAAGCAGACCTCGTCGCATCGGACTGCCCCCTGGCCGGACTGCAATTGGATCAAGCCGGTGCGTCGGCGCATGTGACGGGGAAGTCCGTCCTACACCCCATTCAGATCGTCCGTAACGCCTACGGGCTTCCGTCGGAACGGTGAGGGACGATGCGCGGTGAGCACGATGGGCCGCCTATCGGACGCGGTGGGAATTGAGAGGCAATCGGTGAAGGTCATTACGGCACACGATCTCATTTCCTATGAAGAGTATGAACGGCAGCGTGAGTCGTTTCGGGCAAACATCATCGCGCTGAAGCAACGGCGCCGGATTTCACTCGGCCCCTTGATCACCTTGGTGTTCGAGAATCGGGACACCGTCCGGTTTCAGATTCAGGAAATGATCCGAGCCGAGCGCATTCTCGATCCGGTGAAGATCCAGGATGAGCTGGACGTCTACAACGCGCTGTTGCCCGAACGGAACGAGCTGAGCGCAACCCTCTTGATTGAAATCACCGATGAGGCGAGCATGAAAGACAAGCTCGATCAGTTCATGGGACTGGATCACGGCGAGAAAGTGGCCATCGTCGCCGATGGAGAAGAAGCGTTCGGCGAATTCGAAGGCGGCCGAAGCCACGAGACGAAAATCAGCGCGGTCCATTTCGTCAGGTTTCAACCGACGGCTTCGATGAAGAGGGCCTTTGCGGACCTTACTCGACCGGTTACAATTCGAGTGAACCATGGCGGATACCATGAAGAAGTACCGGTCTCGGGCAGCATGAGGGAAGAATGGTTGGCTGACTTGAAGGATAGTGCCGAGCCTTAAGCGGTGTCGGCTTCTACACGTTCATCCGTCTGTTTCGTAGCGCAGGATTCAGCAGTTAAGCACTATGTCATCGGTTTTACTCACCAAACGCATCGAGTTCGCCGCGGCGCACCGCTATGTCAGGCCGGAATGGGATGAAGGGAAGAATCGCACGGTATTCGGGCGCTGCTACAACCCTCCCTCTCACGGACATAACTACCTGCTTGAACTCACCGTGAGCGGCGAAATCGATCCGAAAACCGGCATGGTCGTCAACCTGTTTGATCTCAAACGGGTGCTCCTGGACGTGATCGAAGAATTCGACCACAAAAACCTGAACCTCGATATGCCGTATTTCACAGACCGGATCCCCACTTCTGAAAATTTCGCGCACGTGCTGTGGGCGAAGCTGTCCGCTCAACGGGATATCGGGACGGTCCATACCCTTCGGCTCTGTGAGGATGAAGATCTATATGCAGAGGTCACGGCAGCCGACGGTCCGAATGTCGCCGCCGTCACCAAGCGGTATACCTTCAATGCGCTCCAAGAAAACCGTGAGGGTCGGGACTGGGACTGCTATGTGACGGTACAGGGAACGATTGATCCGGTGACGGGCATGGTCACAGACATCGGCGCATTGGACCGGCTGGTGCAGGACCGGATCATCAAACTCTTCGACCGGCAGGATCTCCGGCAGGTGCTGGGTTCCGAAATAGTAAAGGGCGAAGCGCTCACCAAGACCATCTGGGACCGCCTCGCCGGTCATCTCTCGGGTGGAACCCTCCACAATGTCCGCCTCGTCCAAACCCGCGACCTCGCGTTCGACTACGCAGGGTGACCGGGGAACTGCCCCGATCTTGACTGCCTTGCCTAGAGGGACAGCGTCATAGAGTTCCCACACTTCAACTTCTGGATTACTTGTTCCAATGGCCGGGTTGATTCCTTTGCTCGGCGATCAAATACTTCCATGTCCAAAGCATCCTCTCGAAGAGATTCAAACACGGTGGCATTGAGCAAGTCGGAGACAGGGCGGTCTGTGGTGGCGGCTTTGACCTTGAGGGCTCGATAGACTTTGGGCTTCAAGTAGACAGTTGTGCGGATACCCGCCGGCATAGTGCTCCTCCGTTATGATGTTTAAGCGTTATAGCATCATGATGTTGAAATGCCACTAGCCTCCTTACTATGCCCTTCCTCTTCACATATCTGTGACGAGACCTTTTGCCTCATCCCGAGCTTGTCGGAGGGGTGGAGTTTCTTCCCCTTCGGTAGCATTGTAATCCCAAAAGGATAATGTCCGCTTCGACGTGCTGGCCCATGTGGCCTATGCTCTTACCCCGCTCACACGAGAAGAGCGGGCAGCTAGAGCAAAGCTAGAGATCAGTGCTCACTTCAATCGCAAGCAGCAGGCCTTCTTGGAATTTGTTCTGGCTCAATACGTGAAAGTGGGGGTGGAGGAACTCGCGCAAGATTAATTGTCACCGTTGCTCAAGCTCAAGTACCACAACGCCATCGCCGATGCGGTGGCCGACCTGGGTCAGCCTGAAGAGATTGGGAAGGTTTTCGTAGGGTTTCAGAAATATCTATATGAACCGCAGATTCAAAAAGGTTTGTAAGTATTGCGTAACCGTTAGGCAGCGGGCTGTTTGGTCACGTCCCACCCTGGAAATACGAGGACGGCAGGATGACATTGCAGGACACGCGCCAGTGTTTTGGCCCGCTCGACGCCCAAATTAATGGTGTCGCTTTCAATGGCTGAGATGGTGGACTGAGGAATCTTCGTCCTGCGAGCCAACTCACTTTGCGTGAGCCCCTGGAGTTCACGGATAATCCGAACGGACTCTCCCACCGACACGGTCACGCGTGCTTTTGCCGAATGAATGTCCTTGCGTGTCATCATTGCCTCCGATAATCGTGCGCGGTCACGCCCATGATCCAAGTGTACTTATACCATGCAACCTTTCTGGAGTTCCTTCCTCTCGATATGCTACACAGGAATCTCTTCTCCTGAGGGAACGATGAGCGCGACCGGTTCTCTGTTCATCGGTATCGTGGGATCGCTGATGTTTCTGATCAGCGCGTTTGCCTTCAGCCAACGGAATTGGAAGGGCGGCCTCTTATGGCTGTTGGCTGGTGCAGGATTGATCGCGCTGTTGACCTACATGGACAAGCCTTCCTCCAATTTGTTGCCGTGACGGACCAACGGCATCTGTTTCGGTTCAAGAGAATCGTAGAACGGAACAGGCCGTGCCATGTGGAGTCGCATTGAACTGCTCGCGCGGATGTCATCAGCCGGAGGTGTCCCTTTACCACGGGATCGGTTTACGATCCCGGATGAACAGGCCGGTGATCGACTGAGGGGGAGCCGCTCGGCAAGCAGATCCCAGATCGTATCGTCGTGGTCGTCCAGGATTCCGGCATTATTCACCAGGACATCGAGGTGATCGACGGTCTCTGACACGATCTTCACGGCCCTGTCGATGCTTGTGTGATCCGTCACATCGAGAACGACGGGAATGACGGACGGCGAAAGGAGAGAAGCGGCTCTGTCGACGGCGTCTGGTGATCGTCCGGTGAGGAACACGCGCCACTGTGTGGCGGCCAACTTCCGCGCCACTTCGAGGCCGATGCCTTGGTTCGCTCCCGTCACGAGAGCAATGCCGGGCATAGGGTTCCTCCACTTATCCCAAACCTTTTTTATCCCCGCCACATCCACCCAGCTGTCCGCCGTAAGACAAGCTGACTCGCTCAGTGCTTTGGCTGGTGGTGCTCGTCTGCTCGTCCAGTTCCGCTCTTGGTGTTGAGCGGAGTAAAGCGGGCTGCATAGGCCTCCTGTTCAGGCAACTTGAAGAAGACAATGATCCCGGTATCTGGGTTTATCGTAAACTCTCCGGTTCCCTTCAGCCTATTGTCACCGACGGGTTCCAATTCCACCTGAATGTTGGCCTTCTCAAACCCGTGCTGGATAGTGGCTTTGGCCCTCGCCCCATTGGTGGAGATAGCGTTGTCTGAATGATCCGTCACGTACAAAATGAGCTCTCCGTGCTTCGCGACCAGCTCCAAGTGATAGGGCCCCGCGCTAAGGGATTGTCCGCCGTGATGGGCCTTCACGGGGGCGGACGATTTCGCAGAGTGTGCTCCCACCGGCACCGTACTCAGCAGCATCGCGCACAGAGTCAAGTTTCCCGGCAGATTATTCATGATCGGTTTCTCCCGTAAGCTGTTGAAAAAGCCGCCAGCGGAGTTCTCGCTGCGCTTATACAAAGATTACGACTGATTTCTAAGACACTGGTCGCTCACCAACTCGCGCCCGTCCACAAACGCAGGGATTTAGGCCACTGCCGGCTCACCGACTCGTCGGCGCGCACAAACGTGGCGCTCTTCTTCATCGCGCCGTGCGCCTCATTATTCTTGCGTCGCGGACCTCAATGCTTCGGTGAGTGGTGATGATGGTGAGGGCCGGCATCGTCAGCATGCGATGGAGACTTCTCTCGCTGTTCGCCCTTGGGTTTCAAGGGCATGAAGCGGGCGGCGTAGCCGTCTTGATTCGGCAGTTTCATGAAGACGATGATGACGGTACTCGGCGTGAGCGAAAAAGTGCCGGATCCCTTGAGCATATTAGTCCCCACGGGATGGAGATGCACCTGAGTCCTGTTCGACCCCGTTTCGACGGTGGCCTTGGCCAAGCCGCCGTCCACGCTGATGGCGTTGTCCGCATGGTCGGTGACGTAGACGGTGAGGTCCCCATCCTGAGCGACCAGCTCCATATGAAACGGACCGGTCATGCGCAATTGTCCGCCATGGGGTGCCTCGACGGATTCAAAAAACTCATCCGTATGGGCGCCGGCCGACGGCGGTAGGGTCAAGGCTATGCCGAATACCATACCGGCAAGGGTCTTGTTCATGCTTTGCTTGCCTCCCTAACTCATCGACCGCTCGGTGCACCCGCCGATCTTGCGGTCATGGAAGAAACGTCCTGTGTTCGATACTCACCGGTGCAGCATCGTCGCTACTTGAGTAAATGGTCCGATATGAGTGCGGCGAGTTCGGCCGGCTCGACGACCCCTTCGCGCGCGAGCAGCAATTTACCATGGGCGAAAAAATGGGTGGTGGGGTATGTTTCAAACGTGTGGGTCTTCTTGATTTCACGGCAGCGGCCCGGCACATGCATCTTGGCTTTCCCGATTTTGATCTCGGGGAATTTTGCTGCGGTCGCTTCAAGAATAGGGTCGTAGGCCTTGCAGGGCTCGCAGGTGGCAAGGCCGTACGCGACGACCGCACCGGCGCTGTCGGTGAATTCCTTGTAATTGGCGTCGCTGACGTCTTCGACGGTTCCAGGCATAAGAGTACTACCGTAAAAAGTCTGAAAGTTGGAGAGTGCAAACTTGGCGACTTTCCAACCTTCAGACTTTGACTATGGTCTAGTTCAACTTCGAAAGGGCATCGAGGATCTCTTTGTCCTCTCGCGCCGTTTTGATCTCCTGCACCTTCACGTAGGCCACCTTGCCGTTCTTATCGACGATCACGGTCGCGCGCTTGGAGCAGTTGAGCGGCTCGAAATAAAGGCCGTATTCCTTGGCCGTTTTACGATGGACGTCGGACAAGAGGCGGTGCTTCAAATCCAATGAATCCGCCCAGGCCTTGTGTGAAAAGAAGCTGTCGCAGCTGACACCGAATAATTCTGCATTGGCGGACTGGAACTTGGGAAAATCGTCCGTCAAGCACTTGTTCTCTCCTTGGCACACCGGGCTCCAATCCAGAGGATAGAAGCAGAGTACGACGTTCTTCTTGCCTTTGTAGTCGCTTAACTTCACGTCTTTCTGGTCTTGATCCTTGAGATTGAAGTCAGGTGCTGTATCGCCCACTTTTATTTCCGGTGCCACGTCGCTCATCGCAAACCTCCTTATGAAAACATCTGTATGGTAATGGTTGTACTGAGGTCTCGGATCGGCAGGACCCCACCATGAACATAAACTTTGTAACCTGTGCTTCAAAAGGATGTCAACGGTCCGATAGGCCTACCATGGGATGTGAGTTGATAAGGTGTTGAGTTGTTGGAGGACTTACGAGGTTTGAAGTTCTCGAAAGCCCAGCATCCGACCGGTTGGTGAGGCGGTCCGATAGTTGCTGATGCGGATTGTGCGACCGAGCTGAGACAGGTCGAGGGCGGATCCGACTTTAGGTGAATGTCCCACCCGTAGTAATTCGCCGGCCGACTCGATCAATACTTCCTTTGCCGCGCTGTCGGACAATCCTTTCGCCGTAAACATTTCAACCTCGTCCAATCCAAACTTGCTGAGTCCGAGCGAGTAGGACCACACCCGGTCCGGTTGGGACGTGTCGTCATGGACGATGGACACGTGATCATCCAAAAGAAACTTCGCGAGTGAACGAGGCTGCCAGTCCGACGGATTGATGTACGCTTGAGTCACGACGTCATACGCCGTGCCTTGGGACAATAGAGTCAGGCAACGGGCCAGGCGTGCGGCAAGGAGGACGGTATCCGGCATATCGCGAGGGAAGACGATGGACGGCGCCACGGCACCCATGAGGTCATGTTCCCAAGCCAACTGCTTCATGACGTCCGCAACATGGCTCATCGGTAACGGCATCACGACGTGAGCCGACCAAGGGCCTTGCGTCGCCTGCCAGGACTCGGCCGAGCCTTCTTCATGCCGGATGGCCAACGGAGCGCCATACTCGCGCTCGTACAGCAGCTTCAGCTCCTCGGTAGTGGGAGCGGAGCCGCGATAGCCAATGAAGTAAAGAGGAGGTCGTTTGGGCGATGGTTTGGGAGATTTTTTCAGGATTCTCATCTAGAAAACTGTATCTCGTTCCTCGTGAAGCGTATTTCGCAAGCGAACGACGCTTCACGCTTCACGATCGACATCTCATTTCCCCGCCTTCTTGGCTTTGCGGCGGTCTTCCGGATGCAGCAGCCGTTTCCGCAGGCGCAGGTTCTGCGGGGTGATCTCGACCAATTCATCGGCTCCGATATATTCTAGGGCGAATTCAAGGGTCATTTCGCGCGGAGGCGTGAGCACTAAGGCTTCGTCGGAACCGGAGGCCCGCATGTTGGTGAGGTGCTTCTCTTTACACACATTCACATCGAGGTCTTCGTCCCGGCTGTTTTGACCCACAACCATCCCTCGGTAGACCTCGATGCCGGGCCCGATGAACATGGTTCCCCGTTCTTGGGTCATGAAGATGGCATACCCCGTACTGACGCCGTCTTCGAAGGCGACAAGCGAGCCATGCGGGGCCACGAGCAGGTCTCGCTCTTCCGCCGGTTCGTAGGCCGAGAAGACATGGTGCATGATGACGGTCCCGCGGGTTTTCGCCAGAAGCACGTTCTTCAACCCCATGATGCCGCGTGTCGGAATGTGGTACTCCAAATGCATCTCACTGGTGCCGACGTCGGAGTGGATGAGCCGCATGTGCCGCATCTCGCCCCGGCGTTTCCCGACCTCCTCAATCACCGTACCTTGATAGGTCTCCGGAACTTGGATGGTCAACTCCTCATATGGCTCCATGACGACGTCGGCTTCACGGTGAAGAATGACCTCCGGTTGGGATACTTGGAGTTCATACCCTTCGCGCCGCATCTGTTCAATCAACACGGCAAGATGGAGTTCGCCGCGGCCCGCCACAAGGAATCGGTCTGCGCTGTCCGTTTCATTGACGCGGAGCGACACGTTGGTTTCCAGTTCCTTGAACAGGCGCTCACGTAGGTGGCGTGAGGTCAGGAACTTGCCTTCACGTCCCGCAAAGGGACTGTTATTCACCGAGAAGGTCATCTGAACCGTCGGCTCGTCGATCGATACGCGCGGAAGTGCGATGGGATGATCGGCATCGGCGATGGTATCCCCGATACTCACTTCATCCAGCCCCGCCACTGCGACGATTTCACCGGCTTCCGCCCGTTCCGTATCCGTTCGTTCGAGGCCCGAATAGACGGCCAAGTCCGAAACCTTGCCCGGGATCTGGGCGCCGTTCTTGCCGAGCACCACGACGTTTTGCCGCCGCGCGATTGATCCCGATTGGATTTTGCCGATGCCCAGCTTGCCCTTATAAGAATCTTGAGCGAGGGCCAAGACCAGGATCTGAAGCGGAGCGTCGGCGTGGATGGCCGGGGCAGGAATCTTCTCCAGCACAGTATCGAGCAGCGGTACGATGTCGGTCCCCGGTTTATTGACATCGAGCGTGGCGGTGCCCTTGATCGCCGAGGTGTAGACGATGGGGAAATCGAGTTGCTCGTCGGTGGCCCCCAGATGGACGAAGAGGTCGAAGGTGCGGTTGACCACGTCGTCGATCACGGCGTCCGGCCGATCGATCTTGTTGATCACCACGATGGCTTTGTGCCCCAGCGAGAGCGCCTTGCGCAACACGAAAGTCGTTTGCGGCATCGGGCCTTCCTTGGCGTCGATCAGCAGCAGCACGCCGTCCACCATGCGGAGGGTCCGCTCCACTTCACCGCCGAAATCGGCATGGCCCGGCGTATCCACAATATTGATTTTGACCTCGTTGTAAATGACGCTGGCATTCTTGGCTCGAATGGTGATCCCGCGTTCCCGTTCCTGGTCCATCGAATCCAAGATGCGTTCGCCCATGTCGTCGATCTTTCGATGGACGTGGGTTTGGCGAAGCAGGGCATCGACCAGCGTCGTCTTGCCGTGGTCGACGTGGGCGATAATGGCGATGTTGCGGATATCGCTCCGACGGTCGTGAGGCGCGCGTACTGTGGACATGATGGCGATACTTCCTTAATGACAAAAAAAAGACGCCCCGCTGTCGAGGCGTCGAAGATCAGTATAACCGAAGTATTTCGCCGGTACAAGGCAGGAATGTGAGATGACAGGAGGCACAGCAGCGACCATGCCTGCCATTTTTCTCCGGTTCTGAGGGCATGTTTGGTTAAGTGAACACGATCTGAACACGTTCAAGGTAGGTGGCGAGCAGGGTCAGATTTGTCTCAATAGAGGTGACTGATCTTGTTTGCGCTGCGCGCTCAATCGCCGTGGCCAGAACAGTAATACGCTCAAACCCGTAAATGCTGCCGGCACCCTTCATGCCATGCGCAATACCACCGGTAGTCTCAAAGTCATTCCGTGCCAAGGCCTCACGCATGGCCATCACCTCTTTTTTGCGGTTGGCAAGAAACGTTGGCACTAACGGCTCAAAGTCACATTCCACGTGCACGACATATTCGCCATGAGCAGCGGTTGATCTGGTGATCGGCTGTTCGCTCATCCCGCATCCCCTCTCCTTTGAGACCCGAACATATCGTTATCAAATGTCAGACGGATCGTACGGAAACGGAATAAGTCTTTTCGCTGAGGACGGTGCTCGTCCTTTCGCCACATTTCTGTCCTTAGGCAGCCTGATCGCATGCACGAGGTTTCGCATAAGCACAGATGACTTCAAGCAACGCCTTCTTTTTAATCGGCTTCGTCAGGTGAGCCGTACAGCCAGCCTCTTGGCTCTTAAGGATGTCTTCTATGAAGGCATTCCCCGTAAGGGCTATGATTGGAGTCGGCTTCCGTTGGTGTTCCCGTTCCCAGTGACGAATGGCCGTTGTGGCTTGAAGTCCGTCCATAATCGGCATCTGTATATCCATAAAGACCAAATCATAGGCGCCCGACTGGAGTTTCTCGATGGCGATTCGACCGTTTTCTGCCATCTCGATTTTGTAAGGAGTTTCCTTAAGGTATAGACTCATGACGGCACGGTTATCCTCTAGATCTTCGGCGAGCAGGATGCGCAGGGGACGAAAGACAGTTGGTTTCTCTACGACCTTGTTATGGTCCTTTGGCATTGGGGCTGCGAACTTCCCGTTCAATGCGAAGCCAAGTGATTCCAGTAGTTTCTGCCGACTGATGGGTTTATAGGCGTAGCTCGAGATGCCCAATGCATGGGCTTGTCGCGCGGCATTTCCAAGCATGTCGGAGAGATACATGATCAAGGGTAGGGTGGCATACTGAGGTCGTGCGCGGATGGCTTGCCCCAGATCCAGCCCATTCATGCCAGGCATGTGGTAGTCCAAAATAGCAACATCGACAATCTGTGTCTCAGGCTCAGTGCGGTCCAGATACATCAAGGCTGCCGTCCCATTATCGGCTTCGATTATGAGTGCACCCAGTCCCGAAAGATACTCGCGGATTACCAGGCGATTAGCCTCGACATCGTCCACGACTAGAATGCATCGTCCCTGGAGATTAAGAGTTGGAAGAGCCGATACGATGTTCTGGTTGGGGACTTCCGGTAACTGCACCGCGAACGAGAAGGTTGTACCGGTCCCTAGTTTGCTATCAACTCGGATGCATCCTCCCATCGACTCTACGATTCGTTTTGAAATGCTCAAGCCCAGCCCCGTGCCGCCATATTTTCGCGTTGTCGATGAATCGACCTGGATGAAGCTGTCGAAAACAGTCGGCAATTTGTCCTCGGGAATCCCAATACCTGTATCGGAGACCGAGCAGTGGATCTTGTCTCCATGGGTCTCGTCTGGTATGAGCCGAATGACGACTTCCCCGCGCTCCGTAAACTTGATTGCGTTACCGACTAGATTCACGAACACTTGACGCAGACGCGTGGGGTCGCCTGTCACGGAAGTTGGGATATCAGGATGCACGAACGCCACAAGTTCGAGTTGTTTCGCATGCGCCCGGACGGCCATGAGTTCGCAAGTTTTATCGATGAGGTCGGGAAGATCGAATGTCACCGATTCGAGCTGTAAATGCCCGGCTTCGATTTTCGAGATATCCAGAATATCGTTGATCAAATCGAGCAGGCTCGTCGCTGCGCGGCTGAATCGGCCGACATATTCCCGTTGTTCCACTGAAAGGGACGTTTCCTGCAGCAACTCTCCCATGGCGACAATTGAATTGATAGGCGTACGAATCTCGTGGCTCATCGAGGCGAGAAATTCGCTCTTGGCTTTCGTGGCCGCTAGAGCTCGTTCATGCGATTCTGCTAATTCTCGATTGCGGATTTCCAAGTTCTGAGCCGCTTGCTCCAGCTTCCGTTCAACAGCTTTCTTCTCGGTTATGTCAACGACCGTCCCGATTGTACGGGAAGGGGTTCGTGCCCTGCCCTCACCGACGAAAGAGGTATGGGAATGCAGGCTCAGGTGTCGAACGGCTCCATCGGGCCTCACAATTCGGTGCTCGATATGAAACTCCCCATCTCCGGTCGGGTCATGGGCTTGCCGCACAGCGGAGAGAACTCTGTCGTAATCTGCTTGGTGAATCAGGTCGAGATAGCGTTGCAGAGAGCCCGGTTCTTCAATGCTCATCCCATAAATGCCTCGGAGAATAGGCGACCAGTAGAGAGTGTCATTCATGTGATCGTGCTCAAAGATGCCGACATGTGCAGCGGTGACTGCCAGATTCAGCCGCTCCTCACTTGCTTTGACTGCCAATTCTGCCCGTTTGCGAGCCGTCATGTCTTGGCAAGTGCATAGGAGCCAGTCGCCGAGAGCGCCATGAGACGGAAGGAGAGCTAAAGAAACCTCGACTGAGAAACTATCACCCGACTTTTTCTTCCCGATGACCTCGCCGCGCCAATAGCCTTGCTGCAGCAGAATGGGAAAATACGAGTCTTGAATCCTGCTGTACCACTCAGGTGTATAAAGCACGGTCCATGGTTTTCCAATCAAATCAGTCGGCTCATATCCGTACATCTCTGCGTGGGCTTGGTTTATGTAAGTGTAGCGGCCGTCTCGGTTGAGCACAGCCATTCCATCAATGCTATGGTCAATGGCAAAACAGAGTTTGGCCTCAGTAAGCCTGGCCTGGTTCTCCGCAGCTACGCTTTTCTCCAATAGGATGTGACTCCAACGGAGTTCCAGCAGGCTCATGGCCTGGCGTCCGAGAGCGGTGAGAGCACGTCGTTGATCGGCCGTCAGTTCGCGGGGGACTCGGTCAATGACGCAGAGGGTTCCTAATGCGTAGCCATCGTGGGTGACAAGCGGAATTCCCGCATAAAAGCGGATGAACGGGTTCTCGGTAACCAACGGATTGCCGGCAAAGCGAGGATCATGAAGGGCATCGCGTACCTCAAAGATCTCTCGCTGCAGGATGGCATGGGCACAGAAGGCGATGTCGCGCGACGTGTCACAAGCCGTTATTCCTACTTTTGCCTTGAACCACTGCCGAAACGGATCGACCAAGCTCACGAGGGCGATCGGAGTCTGGCAGAGCTTGGCTGCCAGTTCAACCAGATCATCGAAGACTTGTTCAGGCTCGGTATCGAGAATGGCATGCCGCTTCAGGGCTTCCACTCGGTTTGCTTCATTCTCTGGAAAAGGAGCGATCATGTGTATGTCGACGAGTGTCGCCTCTTAGCGCCCTCACCATCTTGCTGGATGAGGAGCGACGTATTGTCGCCTGCTGATTTGAAAAGGAAGAGGTTGCCGCTTTGCCTTTCCCAGGAGAAAAAGGAGTCTGTCATGCCTGGGAAACTTACCTAGATAGCTGCACTGGATCATCCAATATTTAGTGTGGACCGTCAACGATATAAAACATTATCGATGTCGGGTGGACGAGAGGCCTTGCTTGAGTTTTGAGAGAACGCATTGTAAGGTTTTGCAGGCTTGAGCCTACATCCACGAGGATTTCGAACCCCATGCCGATGGACAGTCGATTCGTTGAGATGAGTTTCGATCGGCCACGCCGCCGCCTGCGCTGGTGGCAGGTCGCTTTGATCAGTCTGGTGGCCATCACCATCGTGGGGGCCACGATGGTCGCGGGAGTCATCTGGCATTTTTCCCGAGAGCTTCCGTCGCTCGATCTGCTCCAAAACTATCAGCCCAGTCTGGTGACGACCGTTTATTCGGACGATCGCCAGCAGATCGGCCAGTTTTTTATCGAGCGCCGCATTCTGACTCCGCTTCCGGAAATCCCCAAAACACTGACACAAGCAGTGATTGCGACGGAAGACGCGCGGTTCTTCGAGCATCCGGGGTTGGATTTCATCGGGATGCTGCGGGCGGCTTGGACGAACATTCGGCACGGCGGGAGAAAGGTCGAAGGCGCCAGCACGATCACACAACAGTTGGCGCGGTCCTTGTT
>CAYXKP010000012.1:47626-48368 GCA_964465695.1 uncultured Nitrospira sp. | reverse complement strand
CAATATGACTGAGGTTCGAGGGTTTATGCGCTACGATCTCGGCATCAACAATATGCTGCTCAGCATAAGAGCCGGAGCTGCCGAAAATAGCGGGCGTGTAATAGACCGCGTCGCCGACGCCGAACTTAGAGACTTCGGTGCCGATCTCCTCGACCACTCCTGATACATCATGGCCTATAATGGCAGGAAGCGACGTTTGATCGGCATAGTCACCCCTACGGATCTGGCAATCTAACGGATTGACTGCTGTGGCATGGACTCGAACGCGCAACTGTAGCGGTCCGACCACTGGCACCGTCACTTCCAGCAATTCGAACGCCTCGGGTCCGCCAAACTGCGTGAGCACCATGGCCTTCATCAGCGATTTCATCCGATTCTCCCGAACGAGTAATTTGGTGCAGAAAGATATGCGCTAGCGCACTCTTTCGGTCGCACTGCCGCAGTCCGCTGTCTTGGTTGCTCCAGCGACAAAGGCGACCTTATCTGTTAGACCCTCGTTCATCATCGTGCGCGCTTTAACCGAATCCATACAAGTCAAATAGCGCGTGCCCTTTCCCTTCAATCAGATGTCAGAGGAACGATCGAAGTGATCAACGGTTCCTGGAGCTTTCCAGCCTTAGGCGGCCATTGCACCGCCGTCTACGGGCATGATGCAGCCCGTGGTCCATCGGGATTCGTCGGAACCGAAATAGATGGCCGGTTCGGCGATATCCTCCGACTGCCCAAGGCGCTTCATCGGGTG
>CAYXKP010000012.1:0-47616 GCA_964465695.1 uncultured Nitrospira sp. | reverse complement strand
AAGGCCTGCCCATCCTTTCTCTCTCCATGGTCACTATGGGCTCTGTGCCGCCTAGGACACTACTTGTGCCGAACCAGTATGGGCTCCCCCGCCTCACTGCTCGTAGTTCTCGACGACGTTTGCTCCCCGCACAGTGGCCCCTCCTGGATCCTGCCCGACATCACGCAGTGCTCGGCGTTGGCGGAGCAGATCCCAGCACTGGTCCAGTTCCACTTGGAGCTTCGTCATGCGCTCGCGATCGGTCTCGCTCAGGGAACCTTGAGCATAGAGCCGGTGCTCTTCCGAGACGAGCTGCTGAATATGATCGAGGACGGGTTGATCCTCTGTCTGTTTATCCATTGGTTTTTCTCCTCACAGATTCGACGGGTTAATAGCCGACCGTGAAGCGTCGGCGAATATGTTGTGGATGTTCCACTTCATTAATCATGGCCATCGCAAGATCTTCGACTGAGATTCGGCTCTCGCCGGTTGTATCTCTCAGCAACTGATCGGTGCCCAGTCGGAACCGACCGGTCCGTTCACCGGAGAAGAGATCCGCGGACGGAGAGAGGACCGTCCATTCAAGATTCGTTTCTTGGCGAAGGATATTCAAGGCGTCACGGAGGGCCAGCGCACCTTGCTTATACTCTTCAGGAAAGCTGGGAAGATCCACGCCTTGCACGCCAGGCTTCACTTCTAAACTGCCGGAGCCACCGACGAATAAGAGGCGTTTAAGGCCTGCCAGTTTGACTCCCTGAATAATCGCGTTCGTGCCATTCAATTGCAGCTTATAGAGGTCCGGATTGCGCCAGCCCGGATTGAAGGCACTGATCAAGGCGTCATGACCGGTCACTAAACGAGCCACCGCAGCAGCATCATACACATCAGCTTTTTCGGTACGGAGTTTTGGATGGGGATTGAGGGCTCCAGGATCTCGCACCAGTGCGGTGACGGCATGCCCACGCTCCAACGCTTCCTGCAAGATTGCCGATCCGACAAAACCTGTTGCGCCAATGAGGGCGATGTTCATGTTGAATCTCCTTGGTTCATTGCTGTGGAGGCTCACCCTAATGGCACGCCAGCTTTTTCTGTGCCCGTTGGCTCCCGGAAATAGTCTCCCACTGGCCCTTCGAGCCGTTCATGACGCACCGCTTCGGACTCTCCATATGGATGGCCCCCGAAGCCATGACGCATCATGGCAATCGCACGCGCCCAATGTTTTTGATTGTCGCGGGACAGCAGGAGCTGCATCACCGCTTGGCGGATGACCGGAATTGAGGCTTCCATCCGCATCGCATCACCGACTAACCAATTCACTTCCCCGGTGCCTCTACGTAGGCAGGAACTTTGGTCATCCCTTCATCGGCACGATACGTCACTTCCATCAAATCGATCCGCCACGATCGAATGACTGAACCATGGCGCCAGCACCGAAGCACCTCAGCAATATTGAGCACATCGCGATAGTGTTGCAGGAGATTGGAGTGCTCATGAAATGCTGTCCTTTCCGTCTTGCTCCACCCGTTGGCGCAGAATCGCGCGGGCAGGGGCACCATCACTGTGGTGCACGCGAAGTGGAAGACAGATAAGCTCGTAGGGCCCCGGATCCAACCCTCCGAGGTTCAGTCCTTCGATGATCCAGACGCCGGACTCAAGCAGAGCATGATGCGTCTCCGGCCCGTCCTGTTCGAATCCGCCAACCGAAAGATAATCGACTCCAACCGTCTGGATACCGCGGGCGACGAGATAACGTGCTGCTTCTTGCGAGATGTAGACAAAATCCTCCAGAAACTCGTCGGTCTTCCAGCAGCGTGAAGAGTTTCGGGTTTTGAATAGAATGCGTTCATCTCGATGAATGTCGTGAGCCACGAGTTCCTCGGCCTTGATGCTCACCGGATCCTGAATCTCTATGATCCGAGCGGGACCGATGACGGCCTCCAGCGGCATCTCATCGAGAGCGCGGCCTGCTTGCACAAAATGGAGTGGCGCATCCATATGGGTACCTGTATGTGACCCCAGTGAAAGCACCGACACATTGGCCGCATCCCCTCGTTCCATGTCCTGCATGCGCTCAATCCTGACGGGAGGATTGTCAGGCCAATGCACCATGCCGGTACGCAAGGGAATGGAGACATCGATCCAATTGAAAGACAACGCCTTCATGGATGCCCTCCTTAGGCGAGCCACTCCTTAATCAGTTGTGTGGACTCCACGTGCATCAGTGGACGTGCCTCGCGTATGCCCCAACAGACTCTTGCGCTTCGTACGGCATCACCGTCGTCCCTTGGGGCATCACGACGTGCGAAGTTGATGCAAAACACGACTTGTTGCCTCAGGCCCCAGTGTTGTCTATCCGCGTCTGGAGAATCGGTTTTTGGATCATCTCGCCCCGCGTGATTGGGTGACGGTCTCGAAGCAGCGTGTGATCAGGGCGGTCCAGCCGGTCTGATGACTTGCCCCCAATCCTTTGCCGGTGTCGCCGTGAAAATATTCATGGAAGAGGACGAGCTGTCGCCAATGCGGATCGCCCGACAAATGCGCATCATCGCCATGGGCTGGGCGTCGGCCCTGGGAGTCCGGCACGAATAGACTCACAAGTCGGGAAGCGAGTTCATCGGCCACTTGTTTCAGATTCAGCAGACGACCTGATCCTCGTGGGCATTCCACTCGCAACGTTTCCCCATAGAAGTAGTGATACCGTTCTAAGGCTTCGATCAAGAGATAGTTGACGGGGAACCAGATCGGGCCGCGCCAATTCGAGTTCCCGCCGAAGAGACCCGTGCTGGATTCTCCGGGAGCATACTCGACACTGTGATTCTCCTCTCCGACACGGAAGATGTACGGATGATCCCGGTGAACGCGTGACACGGAGCGGATTCCATACGGGGAAAGAAACTCCTCCTCGTCGAGCAGATATCCGAGGACACGTGTGAGGCGTTCGCGTGAAGGAATGGCTAAAAGACGAGGCGGATGCCCGCCCGTGCGGACGGCACTCACTGGACACTCGGCGTAGTAGGTGATGTGGCGCGCCAGATCGGCCCGGTTTTCTAGAAACCAGCGCATGCGTTTGGTAAACCCCGGCAATTGTGCAATGCGTTCTTCGTCCAACACTTCGGCGGCAAACAAGGGAATGATCCCGACTAGCGAACGAACCTTTAACGGCAGGGTCCGGCCATCGACATGGAGTTGGTCATAATAGAAACCGTCGGCCTCATCCCAGAGTCCGGTTCCGCCGAGCGTGTTCATGGCATCGACGATCGCCACAAAGTGCTCGAAAAATTTCGACGCCATGTCCTCATAGACGGGATCTTCCTGAGCCAATTCCAGTGCCATGTCCAACATGGTCGCGCAGAAAAACGCCATCCACGCGGTCCCGTCGGCTTGTTCAATATGGCCGCCGGTCGGCAGCGGTTTGGACCGGTCGAAGACGCCGATGTTATCGAGCCCGAGAAACCCGCCGGAAAAGAGATGCTTTCCTTCCAAGTCCTTTCGGTTCACCCACCAGGTGAAGTTCAACAGGAGTTTCTGAAAACTGCCCGCCAAAAACTGCCGATCACGTTTGCCCTTGGGACCGGTCATCTTGTACACCCGCCAACAGGCCCAAGCATGCACGGGTGGATTGACATCCGAGAACGCGAACTCGTAGGCCGGCAGCTGCCCGTTGGGATGCATGTACCATTCGCGCAACAGCAAACTGAGTTGTTCCTTCGCAAAATGTGGGTCGATCTTCGCGCATGAAATCATGTGAAAGGCGAGATCCCAGGCCGCGTACCAAGGATACTCCCATTTGTCCGGCATGGAGAGAACATCGCGGTTGTAGAGATGCTCCCAATCATGATTGCGTCCGTGCTTGCGTTCAGATGGCGGTGTGGGTTGAGAAGGATCGCCGTCCAGCCAATCCTTGACGACGAAGTGGTAATACTGTTTGGACCAGAGGAGACCGGAATAAGCTTGTCGGACGATCTGTCGTTCGTCCACGGAGAGCGCCATCGGAATTCTCCCCCGGTAAAATTCGTCGGCCTCTCGCTTCCGCATCTCCATCAGGTGCTCGAACGAGGATCCAAACGGCTCAGCCGACGCCTCCGGCTCAGACACCAACCGGCATCGCACAATCATCTCCTCTCCGGCCTTGAGGTCAAGGCGAACGTGCGGCGCGGCTTTCGTCCCGGTGCCAGCGGCGTTCACCGCCTCGGCACGTCCGGAAATGACCACCTCGTGAAAGGCATCCTTCACATGGGTAGCGACATTGGGCTCACCATACAGCCGTTGGAAGTTCGTCTCGTTGTCTGTGAACAACCATCGTGGAAGGCAATCTGGTACAGGTTCAACTTGAAAACGATAAGACCCCAGGGACTCGTGTCGCGCTATCAAGGTTGTTGCGTCGACTTGCGAGATGACGGGCTTTGACCAATACCCTTCGCCGTTCCGTCCCCAGGACCACGTGTTGCGAAACCAGAGAGTCGGTAACAGATGCAAGGTCGCCGCCTCGGGACCTCGATTGGCGGCCGTGATGCGGACCAGGATATCGTCGGGCGAGCCTTTGGCATACTCAACGAGGACGTCAAAATACCGCTGGTCGCTGAAGACACCGGTGTCAGTGAGCTCGAATTCCGGCTCGTTCTTTCCGCGCCGGCGATTTTCATTAATCAGGCGGGTATAAGGAAATTCAGCCTGAGGATATTTGTAGAGCCCCTTCAGGTAGGAATGAGTCGGCGTGGCATCGAGATAAAAGTACGCTTCCTTGACGTCCTCGCCGTGGTTCCCTTCAGGTCCGGTCAAGCCGAAGAGGCGCTCCTTGAGGATCGGATCTCGTCCATTCCACAGCGCAAGGGCGAAGCAGAGCCGACACTCGCGATCGCAGAGGCCCAACAACCCATCTTCTCCCCACCGATAGGCACGACTTCTGGCATGATCATGGGAAAGAGATTCCCAACTGGATCCGTAGGGAGAGTAATCTTCGCGAACGGTTCCCCATTGGCGCTCCGATAGGTAGGGGCCCCACCGTTTCCAGTTCTTCTCGCGTCGCCCATCTTCGGCCAGGCGGTGGGCCTCAGCGCCATCACCCTTCGGCTCACGCATCACCTCGATCTCCTCTTGGCAGGCCGACCCTCATCCCGCAGGGCTAAACCATCGTGATGACTTCCTTGATGCCGCCGGTTTGTCCTGACACGACATCCCGGAATGCTTCGATCGGATATCGCCCGGATAACAGAGCCCGGACTGCGTGTGGCCAACGTTTCATGAACTCTTGAAGGTCTTGAACCGCCGCTTCGAAGGTGTCACGTCCGGCGTTCACCGTTCCCAAGAGAACCTGGTTTTTCAAGACCAGGTTTTTCATGATGCGATCCGTCTCCACGGGTGCCGGTGCCTTTTGGCGTGGAACTCCGGTGAAGATAAAGACGCCGTTCGTCCCCAGGATCTTCACGAGCTCGAACGCAATGTCGGGGGACCCCACCGCTTCGAACACCACATCGATGTTTCCCACCCGCTCGGCCAATTGGTCGGTGGATTCGGCTTCAGATGAGACGTATGTTGCCCCGATCGCCTCGGCCACAGCCGCCTTCGGATTTGGAAGCCGAGAACGGGAGTAGACATAGGTATTGAACCCGGCGGAAACAAATGCCATTGCGCCAAGGAGTCCGACCGGCCCGGCTCCCAGCACCACCGCATTCGGCGCGGAAGGAACCGGCTTCGCTTGCGATGATGGCCAAGTCCATGGAAGGCGCTGCTGCACCTGTTTCAATTGTGCCAATGCCTTCTCGGCGATCGTCAGAGGCTCGACCAACACGGCGACCGGTCGTAGCGTGTGAGGCACCGAAATGAGATAGCGTGCCGGCTCGACCACAAATTCGGTCATGAAGCCGTGCGCTGCTTTGATGCCGCGTTCGGTAAATCCCCCGGTCGAACAGAAATCTTGACGCCCGGCACGGCAAGGAAGGCAGCGCTCATCTTGACAGGGGCGTCGAACCATGATGACGGCAAGATCTCCGACCCGACATTGGGTCACCTCGGGTCCAGCCTCCACAACCTCGGCAAGCGATTCATGCCCAATGACGAGATAGTCAGACCCGCCTGGGGGCGTTCCATACTCGAACGAACTGATCTCCCTATCTGTCCCGCAAACCCCCACCTCCAGCACACGGAGTTTGACCTCCGTGGGGCTGAACCTCTTTGGATCGGGATGGTCCAGGATCCGGATGTCCCGTGTCCTGGGAACGATGGCTACGGCTTTCATGATGATCGATCCATCATTTATGGACTCCACTGCTGACACTACTGGGGGAAACCCCAGATAACGCTCCGGCTTCGCACCGATTGACCGCCTTCGCCGCCTCTGCTTAGGCCTTGGCTTGCGCCAGTTCTCGCTCCGGAGAGAAGTGCTCCCGGAAATTCGTGAGGCAGAACACTCCATAGGTTCCGGCAAACCCTCGCTTCACACTCTCAGCGTCGTCCAGATTGGCCGCTACGATCTGGGCCCCGAGCTTGGCCAAAGCCTTGGCTTTATCGGATTCCCGTCACGTGTGATCGCACGGGCCGTAAAGCCGCTTTCTTGGCTGAGAATCGCGCGGATAGCTCTCAGCCTTGTACGCCGGTCGCGCCGACAACTGCGATGAGTTTATGGTCCGCCATGTTGTTTTCCTTCTCAATTGTGTCGTCGTTGCTTCTCTTTGCGTTGGGTCGAGACAAACGTCACACCGGCTTTTTGCACCTCCTGATAAGGAAGGAGCCAGACTAACGATTCATCACTGAGGTCGCCGACTTGAATGCGGTTTCCCCATGGGTCGCGAAAGTCGCAAAGGAAGTCGGGATGGAGCTTCAGCTTGTACTTCCTGGTGAGTTTCCGACGGACTTCTTTGATTTGTTCCGAGTCACGCACCAGTAGTCCAAAATGTTTCGTGCGATCGGGCTGCAGTGTCTCAACCTCAAAAATCGCCATGAACTGGTGCTCGCCAAGTTTGCACCACGCCGCTCCTTCACCGCCTCGCAGCATTTTCAACCCGAACACATCGGAGTAAAATTTGACCGCTTTCTTCGCATCGGTCACCTCGATCACTACGTGGTTGCACCCATACACTTGAACGGCCATGATCCACCAACCTTTCCACGGCAGGCATCACAGATCATCCGACCACTACCCGCGATCGCCATCGCATGTTGAACGGTTCCGGTGCTTCTTCTAGAATCGAGTAAGAATCGGTTTGTCCACAGAATCAACGCGTGAACGGCATCACCCTCCATGTGCTGAACATCACCACCGGACTTCCCGCGCGCGGGGTTCCTGTGGTGTTGGAACTACAAATTTCTCCGCGGACCTGGCGCCTGATGGGGCAGGGCCACACAAACGACGATGGCCGCCTTGAGACGCTGCTCCCGCAGAATCTTCGCCTCCAACCAGGCGTCTACCGATTGACGTTCGACGTGGCGACGTATTTTCGCTCCTCACGCACCACCGGGTTTTACCCCGAGGTGTCGGTCGTGTTCAGCGTACGCGACGTGACACAGCATTACCACATTCCGTTCCTGCTGAGCCCTTTCGGATACACCACGTATCGCGGCAACTGATGGTCCGGATGGAGGCATCGGCCGCTACTTCGATCCTTGGAACTTCGGTACCGCGCCGATGCTGTCGAGACCTGCTTGAGCGCAGGCGGCATCCAGATGCCCTCCCGGCGCGCCGCCGACGCCGATCCCACCGACGACTTCGCCGGCGATCTCGATCGGCAATCCTCCGGCGAGAAACAGAATGTTGTCGTTCATATGTTGCAGCCCTTGAACCGCCGGGGTCTTAGCGATGAGCTCGGCGACATTCGCGGTCAGTCCGCGCATGCTCGCAGCCGTATAGGCTTTTTTCCGACTGCTTTCGACCGTATGCGGCCCGGCCGCATCGGCCCGCATGAACGATCTCAAAGTCCCGGCCCGATCGACGACCGCCACGCTGACGCGATACCCGTCTTGAGCGCATTTATCCAGCGCGGCTGAGGCTGCTTTCCCCGCCAAAGATAACGGCAACACCGTTTCGCGCAGCAAGTCCTCCGCTTCAACAAAGGGAGGAACCAGTCCCAGCAGCATCGCCGCACCCAGCAGCCCATAGGCACATAATCCTCGCTTGAAATGAAACTCGTCGTCCTTCCGCATTCCATCCTCCTCGGTGAATGATTTCGTTCTTTGTCAGCTTTCTGTTCTATCGGGCGCCGTGCGACTCGAGGATGTTGACAATCTCTCTGTAACCGCTCCGACGAGCATGTTGGAGCGGTGTCACGCCCTGTCTATCAGAGAGATTGACGTCGGTCCCGGCCGACACCAGCATGCGTACGATCTCCTCATGCGTTGGTCCGCCGTCACCCAGAATAATGGCCTCCAAAAGCGCCGTCCAACCCAGATTGTTCACGTGGTCGATGTCGATTTCAGTGTTCAGCAATTCTTTCACCACATCGACGTGTCCTCGTTCGCATGCGGGAATCAGCGCTGTGCCACCGAAACGGTTATAGATTTTGAAATTCGGATCGGCCTTCAGCGTGAGCTTCAGAATGTCGAGATATCCGCCAGCACCGGCCAAAAGGAGCGGGCTGTCGAGCCTATCGTCCTGGGCGTTGACATCGGCGCCGGCTTCAATCAGCAGTCTGGCGCTTTCGATGTGATTGCGGGAGGTCGCCGCCAACAATGCCGTACGCCCTTTGTCGTCTCGCGCGTGAATATTGGCCCCCGCTTTGAGCAACCGCCGAACGGCTGTCGCATCGTTGCGCTCTGCCGCGACAATCAAAGCTTGATCGTCCGGCATGCTCTTGCCTTGGACATTGGCAGCAACGGCAAGGGTAAAGATGGTCAGACACATCGTCCCGATCGTCTGCGGTATGGTCATGGTTCACGCAGCCACATCTCGCTCTTTCCTGGGTATCAGCCGGCACTCATTGCAGAGCACACAATCACGTCGTGTTCTTTGCAAGATCAGCCCCTATCCGTTGGAAGGCCATAAGAAACGCCTCTGCGCCTTGCGCGCCCGAAATCGCATACCGGTCATTCAAGACAAAATAGGGAACACCCCGAATGCCCATCCTATGGCCTGTTGCTTCTTCTGTCTTCACTTCTGCCGTCCCTGTTTCACTCGCCAAGAAACACTCGACTTCTCTTTGCTCCAACCCTGCTTGTTCCGCCGCCTTCGCAAGGGTCTGGATATTCCCGATGTCCTTCCCTCCCACGAAATATGATCGAAATAGCTCTTCCACCAATGCCTCTTGTTTTCCCTGACGTCGGGCATACCAAATCAACCGGTGGGCGAGAAAAGTGTTTGGCGTCCGGACGATCTTCTCGAAGGCAAACGCTATCTGCTCCGCCCTTCCCGCCTCCAACAAGCGCTCCTCCATCTCTTTGAAAACATCCAGACTGCCGAACTTGGTTTCGAGATAGGCCTTGCGATCCATCCCATTCCGCGGCATCGTGGGATTCAATTGGAACGGCCGCCATTGAACTTTTACCGGCACGGAACCGTGCCATTCCATGAGTGCCCGTTCAAGCCGCCGCTTCCCCACATAGCACCAGGGGCAGATGACATCGGAATAGACGTCGATGTGGATGCCTGTGTTAGGCTCAGTCACAACAGTATGCCTTCTCATACACGCCCTTTTGACGCGATCTATGACAGATGTCCCATCCTTCCCGCCCGATAATCTTCGACCGCCTGCACGAGTTCGGCTTGCGTATTCATGACGAACGGCCCATAGCGGGCGATCGGTTCCTCGATCGGCTCCCCGCTAAGAATCAGTATGGTCGCCTCTTCCTCGGCGGCAAGCATCACTCGCTCGCCCTTGTGTCCAAACAGAGCGAGCTCAGCGGCCCTTGCTGCTTGCACCCCGTTGATGACGACCCGGCCGTGCAGTACGAATACCGACGTGTTGAACCGCTCCGGCAACGCCAGTTCCACCTCGTGTCCGGCCTTCAACAGCACATCGTACAGATGGATCGGGCTGAACGTCTTCGCCGGACCACGCCGTCCGAGGAATTCACCGGCAATGATGCGCAGCCGGCCGGCTCCTCCGGTAAGCTCGATCACGGGGATATCATCGTTGATCAGCGTTTGGTACCGAGGACTCGACATTTTGAACGCTCTCGGGAGGTTGACCCAGAGCTGGATGCCTTCCAGCGTACCTCCACGCCTGGCGAATTCGCTTTCGTGCAACTCTTCGTGCACGATGCCGGACGCGGCCGTCATCCATTGCACATCGCCGGGACCGATGACACCTCCGCTTCCGGTCGAATCGCGATGTGCCACCTTGCCCTGATACATGATCGTGACGGTTTCGAATCCCCGATGCGGATGTTCACCGACACCGAGGCGGCGGTCGGTCGGCGGGAAATACGCCGGTCCCATGTAATCCAGGAGCAAGAACGGGGACAATTGTTCATCGACGCTGGTTCCCGGAATCATGTTGCGCACCGGAAAGCCGTCACCGACCATATGCTCGGACCCGGCTCGATAGAGTTCGATCAGTTCCTTCGTCCCTGTCGCATCGGTCGTATCGTGCTTGTTCATCGTGATCTCCTTCCTTCGTTCGGCGATGGACCGGACCGTTCCGTTTCAGAACCGTTTTTCCTCAAGATCGTACACGTCGAACCACACATAAACCGGGCGATGCGCCGGCACGAACTTCGGGATGTATTCCTCCAGATACTGTTGTGCCTGGAGAGTCATGTCGCTCAAACGCATATCGCGCATCGCATTATTCCATTTCAGCACTTCATCGGCGTCTTGTATCTTGGACGCCCCTGCGATCCACGTCGCGAGTTCTTCGTCCGTCGCTCCCGTCGAAACCACGTCCTTGAACTGTTCAGGGGTGAGACCGGTGAATGAAAACCATTGACCCGCCAGCGAACAAGGCCAATAGTTATATTCGCCGTTCATGCCCAGCAAAAATGCGCGGCACTTATCCGCGCACCGTGCCGCGATCACATAGCCGCCGAGCTTTGCGCGAGGGCTCCGCGGCGGCTCTTTTCGTAAATCTTTGGCCAGCGTTCTGACTTTGTCCAGGTCCGCCTTCATGATAATCTCCTTTATGTCTCAGCATGTTCTCGCCATGTTTATCCGGCCTTCGCGAGCCCTTGCAAGGCCTCGGCCAGCGTTACGTGACCCCGAATCACAGATGCAGGATGCTCGTAGTTGATCATGCCGCTTGAGAAGCCGGCATACATCTCTTCGAACAACCGAGCGGCTTCATCCGAAAAACCGAAAGCCTTGAATGTCGGAACGACGGCGCTCAGGGGCGCCTGTTGAGCCGTGACCGTCTTCCCCAAGATCCGACCAAGCGCCGAGGCCACCTGATTGGGACTGTAGTCCTCGGGACCGGCCATTTCCACGATCTGCTTCCCCCGTCCACCGGCCATCAGATGCTCCGCTCCAATCCGTCCGATATCCTTGGTCGAAGTCATGGGAATCTTTGCCTGTGGCGCGATGAATGTCGGAAGCACTCCATCTGCCTTCGCCGCGCCGATGACCGGCGCCCAGTTTTCCATGAAGTAGCTGGGGCGAAGAATCGTGATGTTTTTGGCCACTGCCTCAAGCGCATGCTCACCATAACTCGCGGCTCGAATCGGGCCCGTCCTTCCGTCGATATGTCCACCGACCGACGACAGGAACACCACGTGCTGCGCCCCGCTTTTCTGAACCGCTTCTGCAGCACGATCCATCCTCGCTCGTTGATCCGCCAACCAGGCCTCAGCCCCATAATTAGGCGGCACCAACAGATAGACTCCTTCTGTTCCTTCGAACGCCTGGGTTAATGCCGATACATCGTCTAACGACGCCACGGCCACCTCCGCACCTTTGGTCTTCCACCCTGTGCCCTTGTCAGCCGAGCGCACGATGACCTTCACCGGCTGCTTCCTGTTAAGCAATGTCTCTACGACGACCGAGCCTGTGTTTCCCGTTGCACCAACCACCACAAACATCTCAACCCTCCTCTCTGTTGAAAACGGTCCCGCATCTGCATGATGGCCTCAGCAGTCCACCCTGTAAAGTAGTCAACTCCCCAACGAAGCAATAACTATAAATGGCGATAGGGCAACTTGTGTTCCAGATTAAACGAGAGGACCTGGAGTCCTCTATCTTGCTGCAGTTAGTGAGGAAATCCAGGATGGCGATACAGATGAATGGGGTGAGATTCATCAGCCCGAGTGCCGGTTCGGCGGCAGAGTGCCGAACGATCGGCTGCTGCGCTGCGCACCTATGCGTAGCCTGAATCCCTGATGCGTATGGCACTCTATAGGGTTGTCCACTCCCCTACTTACTGCCACATGCAGAGAAAAAAGACTAACCGGAATCGTCACGGTGATTCAGAAACACCATCTTGACTCGGCTGATTTACGGAAGGCCCACGAACTGACGACGCTCATGGCTGAAGATAGCGGACTAATCGAGGGCATCAATCAAGAAGCGTGCGGCAGGAATCTGAGTGTGTAGAATGAACCTCTGTTGCGGGGAGGCTATAGTATAGATTGATCTGCTGGTAGCGACCATCATCCCTACGAACGAGACAGCATTCAGGTGGCCTCCGCAATCATCTGACATACCAGGCCATACGGCTTTAATCCCGCATCACATGTGAGCAGGCGCAGGTGTTCGACGTTGGCTTGTGCCAACAACATACGGTCGAAGGGATCACGATGATGAAGTGGCAATCGCTCAAGCGCCAGGGTATGGGCCACGGACACCGGTAATTCTTGAAACCCACTGTCCGCAATCTTGGCGGCCAGTTCGTCGGGATCGGCAGTAAGTTTCTTCAATTGAATCTTGATGACCATCTCCCAGAGTGAGGCGGCACTGACATAGACGACCGGCGTGGTTTCGATCTGGTGATAGACCTCTTTCGAGAGTCGTGGGGACTGCACCACAAACCACAAGTAGACATGGGTATCCAACAGGAGATTCACGACCCACCCTCGAACGAGGCTACCGTATCTGATGGCAGCGGCGCATCAAAATCGTCTGCAATGGTGACACGCCCTTTCAAGAGACCGGGACGGCGGACGGGAACGGCTGTATCGAGCGGCCCAAGCTGAGCCACGGGCGTCCCATCTTTGCAAATCGTGATGCGCTGGCCTTTCGCCACGGCAGCCAAGAGTTTGGAAAAATGGGTCTTGGCTTCATGGATATTGACGGTCTTCGGAGTGGCTTTCATGGCTCCCTCGAATGGACTAACCTTAGTCTACTTCTGACCCGGGTGGTAGTCAACTCCATCGTTTCCACCGTCAACCCAATTTAGAAATGTCCGCTTCGTACCAACATAGAAATGTCCGGTTAGGTGATGCCCGCCGCGAGGAGGATGTCTCGTGGAGGCAACATCCGTTTTCGCCAAGATGCGCCATCGCCTGTGTGACCGGCCGGTGACGGCGTGGAACCGGCCGTGATCCTGCCGGGCGTACCGGACGTTGGGTGATCCGGTGATAGGCGAGCCCGTGGCCCAGATGCGTCATCCGCAGCGAAGTCCCCATACTGCGTGTCTTACAGCCGGAGGGCCTGGTCCTGATCGGCCCCGCAATCTGCCGATTCGACGGCTGCCCCGTCCCCGATGGACGAGTCCCTGGTCGCCTTTGGCGTTCACCCGCCCAAGCAGGCGCCTGATCTGTCGATCCGTCAACCGCCAAGATCGTCCCGGCCTCCCGCTGCGTGATCCGCTTCTCCCGCACCTGGCGAAGCACATGGACCCGACGCAACTCCTTTGTGCTCATCGTCACCGTGTCCTCTTTGACCATGCCGCTCCTGGTGAGAGGCGGCAGTCTAACTGGGAAAGACATTTCTACTTTGGTGAAACCGGACATTATCATTGTGGGATTACACGAAGCGTTACAGTCGGTTGACTTGCGTCAAGTCACTATTTAGACTCTCGCCGGTTCAGAAAGCATATGACAATCTGACATGCCGGTAACTCGGAATACCATCAGACAAGATTGTTTCAACGAGGGTGCAACCCTGCCATATGCCCTGCGATTAAAGGATTTTGAAATGGCAATGCAGGATATTTATGACTTTTTCTACGACATTAACAAAGGGCTCATTCGGCGTGGACTCCTCCGGCTCGATGACATATTGCGCCCGGCGATCATGTCTGGCCTTCTCTCAGACATGCTCACTGCAAGCTTATCAAAACACTCGCGTAGCCTCACAGTAAATTGCTATCACAATGGCCATCCCGATTTAATTGCGAATGGAGTTTATCCTGGCAATAGAATCAAAGCTGGAGAACAAGGGGTAGAAATTAAAACCACAAGAAAGTCAGGCGGCGCAGTAGATACCCACGGAGCTCGCAACCAATGGATGTGCGTGTTTGTGTACGAAGTGGATTGCACGACTGAACCGGCAAAGGACCGCGGGCCAATGACTTTCAGCGAGGTTTATCTCGGGAAGGTGACGCTAGAGGATTTTCGCAAGAATCCGAGAGGTGAATTGGGAACACGCACCGCGACTCTCCATAGATCGGGCATCGAAAAACTACGAAAGAATTGGATCTACATGGTCACCGAGTAAAGGTTGCCGTTTTTATATTGCGCCAGTCGCGGCAGAGCCTTTTTCGCCATCTCAAAATAGTGTGGATCTTTTTCGACTCCAATACTTGAGTATCCAACGGCCTCAGCAGCAGCAAGCGTTGACCCGGTTCCACAGAATGGATCGAGCACAATCCCACGTCCAAGCGGAAGAACACCTCTTACGAGAGTCCGCAAGAATTGCTGAGGCTTCAGGCTTGGATGAGGTGCAAGTTGCCTTTCTGATTTGTGCGTTGGCGAAGACGCAATAACGTCACCGAAGGGCTTATCCGGGGATGGCCTTCTAAAGCCCCCCGTCCCCCATTTTCGCAGATTATCCTGAACTCTTCCTTCTAGCGGCTTACGGAATATCAGCCACGGCTCCCACATGGAACGTGGCATGACGCTGACATCCGGAAACTCCTCATGTGCCGCTTTTGGTCTATCTCCTCCCCTCATCGTCATTACAAGGCGAACGATTTCTCCTCGTCTTTCAAGACCAGCCTTGGCTAAAGCACCCGACACCAAATAGGACAGCAAGGGATTCGTTGCGACAACTACGTTGGCACCGGGAACCAAGACAGGGATGAGTACCTGTGCCCACTCAAAGAAGAACAACTCTAGAGCATGCAGGTCCTGAGGGGAAAGCACTGTGAACCTTGGTAGAGGCGCCCGTAGCACCCCGTCGAAAGACGGCGGTATACGCCAGACACCGCCCTTGCCGTTCCTCAACTTGTTCTGCTGTTCCGCCGTGTATTCGAACAACCCGTACGGTGGATCAGTCACCACGCCATGGATTGTGTTAGGCTGCCCTTGACGCAACCAATTCAGACAGTCGGCTTCGATAACTTCCGTCTTTCCAAAAGAAAAGCTTCGATAATACTCCGGA
The DNA here is from genome assembly GCA_964465695.1 of uncultured Nitrospira sp. Lineage (GTDB taxonomy): Bacteria > Nitrospirota > Nitrospiria > Nitrospirales > Nitrospiraceae > Nitrospira_D. The sequence goes on along the minus strand of CAYXKP010000012.1, from coordinate 32,237 downwards.
CAACTCTCAGCAGCCTTTGCCGCACGCACTTGAGGAGCAAGCTTAAGTCCATACTGCCCCCTCGCGGTCCGTACGAAGACTGATGGTGTGTTCAGTCTTAGATAAGATCGAACACTTGATCGCGCACCATCTCCGATTAGATCTGCAACATACTGCTCAATTATTTGGAGTGAAGCGCCGCCTGGTCGTGCCGTGAGAGCCGAAAAAATGGCGTCCCGAACCTCTCCAGGACGCCGTTTCTGTCGTGCAGTTGTTTTGTACACGCGGCGGAGAATAAGACGTCTAGACGTCTTTGTCAAGAGTGTCTTAACAGTTTCTGAAACAAATACCGCTCCTTGAACGTTCCTTGTACGTTCTTCTACCGACTGATGGTCATAGTCATTGATTATTACTCCCACCCACTGACTTCATAACCCTTTTCCTTTAGACATCCCGTCACGGCATCAGCATATGGCGGGTCCGGTTCCAGCGGTTTGAACGTTCCTCCGAGTAACCCCACGACCAATCCGAGTCCGCTGCCGGCGGCGGCCCCAATCGCCACTCCGGGTAATCCCCCGACCACTCCCGCGGACGCCCCGACCGCACCGCCGAGAGTCAAACCGAGCACCGCACCGGTTGCAGCGTTGGCGCTTTGGTTCGTCCCGGGCCGCAATCCGGCCTTTTCAACTTGCTTCTGACAAGATTCGATTTCCTGCCGAGCCATCTGCTTGCCGTACAAGTGAAGTTGTTTATTCGACCGTAAGATGGGCTGAGGACCGGCGCAGGCGGTGACCGCTGCAAGAAGGACGACCCAAACCAGACGCTGCCATGCTCGATTGGCCACAGAGATTCCCTGGTGTGTTTTCGTGCTTTTTCTTCACTTCTCACCCTTTAGATGAAATGTCGAGATTTTTCAGATTGTGCACATCCTCTTGTCGCAGCTTCCCTTTCTCGCAGAGCATGGGTGGGTATTCTACTGCGCACATCCAACGAGGTCATTCCCCCCTTTTCCTCTTTCATCATAGACCGGACAGGTGGACACTCAACTGCGTGCATTGTCCGAGCACATTCTGATCGTGCGCGGACAGCGAGCACGAGTGCACACCTGTCCGGTCCATACCCCCTCACTGCCACCCTGTCACTTCATATCCTTTCTCCTGTAGACACCGGTCAACGAAATTCGTGTAGGCCTGACTGGGCTGGTGGGAAGGTCCGACAGCGGCGTAAAATACTCCCGTGAGGAGGCCCCAAACCGCTCCACTAGCCGCTCCGACCATCGACCCCAAGCCGGCTGATGCACCGGAAATCAGTCCACCCAACGCTCCACTCGCGGCTCCCGCGCCGGCACCGACAGCCGTACTTGTTGCGACACGCCCTGTCTTGCCACCGCTACTGTTTTCTTCCACACCGGCCGACTCTGCCAGCTGCTTGCATGCCTCGATGTCTTGCTCTGCGACTTCCTTGCCGACCGATTGCAACCGGTCGTTCGGATAGAGCACCGGTCGCGCGCTGGAACATGCCGTCACCACGAGCGCCATGCTGCAGACCACACTCATTCCCGCTGCTTTCATGTTCTTACCCCTTCCTTCCTGCCGTCGGCATCAACCGAGTCCGCAGCAACTCAGCCGTAACTCCTTTCACATGTAATCGTTTACGGCGGGCCTCCGCTCCTGCATCGATGCGTACACTGGCACGGGGAACCGCGCAACGATCGGCGATGAAACGGATCAACTCCTCGTTGGCGGCGCCGTGAATGGGATGAGCCGCGAGACGGATCTTCAACGCATCGCCGTGCATGCCGACACATTCGGTCCGAGAGGCATTGGGTTGAACATGCACCGTGAGGACGCAGCCGCCCTTGTTGTCTCGCACACTGGGATGGAGAGGACCCACAAGAATGAGGGAGTTAAAAGATGGCTTTGACGAATTCCAGAATAGTGCGTTGCATGTCAGAATCGTCGGTGATCGGACGGGCGACGGCCACATCGCAGGCCCGCTCGGGTGACACGCCCTGCCTGATAAGGATACCGGCATAGATCAAGAGTCTGGTGCTGACCCCTTCTTCCAACCCGTGGTTGCGCAGGTTGCGGACCTTTTGACCGAGTTTGACGAGATTGCCGGCGATCACCGGCTCCACCCCCGCCTCACGCTGAACCACCATCGATTCGATGTCCGGCGCGGGGTAGTCGAATTCGATCGCCATGAATCGCTGCTTCGTACTTTGTTTCAAGTCTTTGAGGACGCTCTGATAGCCGGGATTGTAGGAAATCACCAGCATAAACTCGTCGGCGGCCTCTACGATCTGGCCTTTTTTTTCGATGGGGAGCACTCGGCGGTCATCGCTCAGGGGATGGATGATGACGGTAGTGTCTTTCCTGGCTTCCACCACCTCATCGAGATAGACAATGGCCCCATGTTTCACCCCGACGGTCAAGGGCCCGTCCATCCAGACGGTATCCTGCCCCTTCAGGAGATACCGGCCCACCAAGTCGGACGCCGTGAGATCTTCGTGACAGGCGACGGTGATCAGCGGTCGGCCGAGCTTGTACGCCATGTATTGCACGAAACGGGTTTTCCCGCAGCCGGTCGGCCCTTTGAGCATGACCGGCAGCTTTCGCTCGGCGGCAATGGCGAACAGGCCGATTTCCCCACGGACTTCCGCGTAGAACGGCTCCTGCTGGATGCGATACTGGGCTACATCGACTTCCCGTACCTGCTGCATCAACGATTCGTTCCTCATGAGGGCGTGACATCCATCGGGCCGGACGCGGCGAACCTCATATTGTGGCCACAATAAACGGAATAAACGGCGAAGATCAAGCGGTGGTGCATCAGAGCGGCACTCTACGCCACTTTCTTTCCATCGAGCACTTCACGAACTTTTTGCGTCAATAGATTGGGCGTGAACGGTTTCTGCAGAAAGGCCGTGTCCCGATTGACTCCACCCTGTTCGAACACCGGATGATCGGGATAGCCGGACATGTACAAGACCTTGATCTCGGGCCGTACCACCGTCAATTTCTCCGCGACCTCCGGCCCGCTCATCTGCGGCATCGCGACGTCCGTCAGCAATAAATGGATCGGGCCCGGATGTTTCGCGCCCGTCAAGAGCGCTTCGATGCCGTGACGAGCGACCAACACCTCATAGCCGTTAAGACGAAGGGCCTCCTGAACCAGCCCGCGCACCGACGGGTCGTCCTCGACCACCAGTATGGTTTCCCGCCCGATCGCTCGGCCAACCGTCCCACCGGCAAGCGGCGCGGCTTGTGTGGTCTCCTCCACTTTCGGGAAATAGATCTTACACGTGGTTCCCTGTCCGGGCTTGCTCTCGATCCCGATCGTCCCGCCGCTCTGCTTCACGATTCCGTACACCGTGGACAACCCCAGACCCGTCCCCTTGCCCTTTTCCTTCGTAGTAAAAAACGGCTCGAATAAATGCGATTGGGTTTCTTCGCTCATTCCATGGCCCGTGTCCCTGATGGCCAGGAGGACGTAGGATCCCTCATCGAGCATCATGGTTTCACGTCGAGGGCCTTTTCCGATGGTGACATTCCGCGTCTGGATCGTCAGCTGACCTCCCATCGGCATGGCGTCCCGAGCATTCACGGCTAGATTCATGATCACTTGCTCGATCTGGCCGGGATCGGCCTTGATCGATCCCAGCTGCGGCTCGAGGTCCGCACAGAGTTCAATGATGTCCTCGCCTATCAGCCTCCTCAACATTCCGTCCATGTTCATGACGATCGCGTTCAGATCCACGATCTTCGTCGCGACGAATTGCCGCCGGCTGAACGCCAGCAGCTGGCTGGTCAGGCCGGCGGCCCGATCAGCGGCCTTCTTCACTTCTTCCATCTCACGTCGCGCGGGATCCGCCGGCCCCAAGCGACTCAGGATCAACTCGCTGTACCCGCGAATGACCGTCAGCAAGTTGTTGAAGTCATGGGCGACGCCGCCGGCGAGCCGCCCCACGGCCTCCATCTTTTGCGCTTGGCGCAGTTGCGCCTCCGTCAGGTGCAACGCCTCTTCGGCCCTCGTGCGTTCTCCGAATTGTCCGATTTTCAGGCCGACATCGGTGATCATACTGAGCAGTTCGCCGTCCGGCTCGCGTACCTGATGACTGAAGAACTCGATGACGCCCTCGACTTCCCCGCCGATACGAATCGGAAATCCGAACGCTCCATGAAGCCCGGCTTGAGCGGCCAAATCCGCGCGGACAAAGGCTGGATCGAGCGTCACATCCTTGATCCACACCGGCTGCCCGCTTTCCCAAATTCGACCCGGCAGTCCTACACCAGGCTTGAAAGTCTGATGCTGGATCTGGTCGATGAACTCGTTGACGGAAAGCGTCGTGACCCGCCAGTGATCGACGCACCGCAACGTTCCGGATTGTTTGTCCAGTCGCCAGAATACACCGAGGTCCCATTCGAGGCTCTCGCCGACCGCCTGAATGATTTTCGGCACCGCCTCTTCGAGTCTCACGGCTTCCGACAGGACACGCGTCACCGCATATTGGGACGCCAGTCGCCGTTCCGCCCGACGGCGATCCGTAATATCCCGCACGAACGCGCTGAAGATATAGGCTTCACCGATACGCGCCGGCGAGACGGCGAGCTCGACGGGAAACTCGTGGCCTTCCTTATGCCGCGCCGCAATTTCGATCCGACGATTCAGTACCGGGCCGACGCCGCTCTTGAGATATTCTCGAATCCCTTGCGCGTGCGCGTCCCGATCGCGGTCCGGGATGATGGTGTCCGAGAGCAATTTACCCATCGCCTCTTCGCGGGTCCACCCGAAGATGGCCGTCGCTTGGGCATTCCACTCGGTCACGATTCCTGCGGCGTCAATGGTGATGACTCCGTCAAGCGCCGTATCGACGATCGCTCGGTTGCGTTCCTGACTTTGCAGTAAGGCGGCCTCAGCGGCCCTCGCCCAGGCACTTTCTTGCTGGGCTTGTCGATATTCCGCTCGTAATCGGGCCGTCGACCACAGCAACAACACCAACAATGGAAGCCAGACGGCGGCCACGATGCTGCGCTCGACATGGCCGAGGAGGAACGTCCCCACGCCCAATGTAAACAGGGTGATCAAGACCATCACGAACATCAACCACTCGTAGCGGCGAGCCGTGGAAGCGGTTCGCTCTTCCGATTGCGTCATGTGGTCATCCTTGTGATCACCCAGGTATCCAAAACCGCGGACGGGCGATAGGCCGACTTGGCCGCGCGCAATCCCGGCAGACCCGCATCATCCATGGCATTGATATAGACCGCCCCTTGCGCGACGGCAGCCCGGCAGGTTTCGCGGAAGACCCACTGTGCCAGCCCGGGGATGGTACGGTCCGCAACCTCCAATACGATGCACCAGGTTTGAGGAGTCAACCAGTAGCCGAAGGTATAGGCGGCGACGGCATTGTCGACTCTCGCGATGGTACCCGATAAGCCGATGCGTTCATGTTCACGGAAGACGAGCGTATGGGCGATTTCTGCATCCTCCAGAAGCAGCCTTCCCATGGGGTCGAGATTTCCTCGGCGTTTCTGCTCGGCCCACCGCCGGTACAGAACGAGGCAGTCCGACTGATCGTCGGCCCGGTAGAGTTCTATCGTGATCGACCGTTCTCGGGCCGCACGATTGCAAAGCGCGCGTTGAGATTTATACTGATCTCCCGCCAACGCCGTCAGTGCCTCGGCTCGATATAAGTAATCTCCTTCTTTCCGGCGGAATTGGATCTCGTTGCGCGCCAGCAGCCTTCTTTGGGACTCCATCACGTTTTCGATTCGACTCACCGGTGACCGCCCGTTCCATGACCGCAGCAAGGCGAACGCGTGCTCCACCGTCTGATCCAGGGGGCCGGCTCCGAGTGGCGGCAGGGGCATGAACCAACCGTCCGGAGACTCGGCAAAGAGAAACAGCGTGTGATCGGACTCCATCCACCAATAAGGAAGCAGCGCGGTCCATATGTAATGGTAGGGAAACGTAAACGCAGCCGGGGTGTCATGGCTGATCACCTGAGCCCGTTCGAGCGCCCGTGCGAAATGCGGCGCGTCCGACAACGTCAGCGGATGGAGCTGCGGATCAACCCGCTTAGGACCAAGCCGAGCCGTCAGGTGGGGGAGCGCCTTAAGCACCACCACATCCTCCTGATACCGCCCGATGAGGCGAGGATGAGCCACGATCATCTCCACGATCGCCTCATCCGCAAGGGAAATCGCGACATGGTCTCCATACTCCCGGATAGCACTCGCCAGCGCGTCGCACATGAACGGACACTTGGAGTCCCAGCCGAGCAGCACTTCGCTGCCCGATGCATCCCACATCAACGCCAGCGGGTACAGCCGGCAATCCAATGGGCGGACGTCATACATTCCGCACCGGCCTGACGCCGAATCAAATGCAGGACAGAGGTACCCTTCGCCGATCGGATTCTTGACAAGATCGACCTGCGAGCCGGATTTGTCGGGAAAGAGCGACTCCGGTACTCCATGTGCGAGAGCCTCGCTGATTTCCGGACGCGTAAAGTATGGACGGAGAAAGCTGTCGGCTTCCGGGAAACGGCAGCACACATCGCAACGGAAACACGTTGCCTGCGGTACGAGCTGAGGCAGAACCGTGATCGTTTGTTTGGAATCCACTGTACTGAGGTCCATCGAACTCCAATCATACGATGCATGCCGGACGGTAGCAAGGAAGGTTCGCTTCCGATCATCTCGCGACGTGTCGGCATTGCTCCATATCGATCCCCATCGGGGCGACCTGCCGACCTCTTGTCGGTCTCCGATGTGCGTGCTAGCATGACTGACTTCGCCCATCTCACGCCGTTCCCGGAATCTAGCTGAGGATTGTTCGTTGGCACAGACCGACTCCTTTCGCCCGACTCTCTGGCCTGAGACCGCACTCGACCGCTGCCGGACCATTCGCGAGCAATTGTGTCGCGCGAACCTGTTTGGCGATCCATTGACGGTTTCCCGACAGAACGGCACATCAGAATGGCAGGCGACAACTTCCTGGCGCCTCAGCCCTTGCCCGTTTTACCTGTCTCCCGATCAGCTGCAATTCTTCACCGATTTAGGGCCGCAGTTGCTCTCGTTCTATCGAGCGCTGAATCGGCTCTACCACGAGAGCGCCAAAGGCATTCAACCGGCCTGGGTGGCGGGATACCTCGATCAAGGCAAGCCGGATGTTTTGGTGCAGTACAGCCGGATGAAACGGTTTCGTGATGCCCTGCCGGCAGTCATCAGGCCCGATGTCATTCCCACACAGGCCGGCATGGTCATCACCGAACTGGATTCGGTGCCAGGGGGTATCGGGCTGACCGCCTGCCTATCGGGCATCTATCACGACCTTGCCGGCGACGAACTCATCGGGGGACAAGACGGCATGATACGCGGATTTGCCCACATGCTGCGATCGTTGCAAGGTGGGCGTGAGGGATGCATCGCGATCGTGGTGTCGGAAGAATCCAAAGACTATCGGCCTGAAATGTCCTGGTTGGCTGCACGACTTCGCGAAGGGGGCTTGTCGGCATGGTGTGTCGAGCCACGCGAGATCCGGTTTACAGAAGAGGGCCTCCGCCTCCACGTTGACGCTCACGAACAGCCTATCAACGTGATCTATCGCTTTTACGAACTGTTTGACTTGTTGAACATTCCAAAATCCGAGCTCATCCAATATGCGGCGAAGAAAAGTCGGGTTTCCGTCACGCCGCCCTATAAGCCGGCTCTAGAGGAGAAATCGGCCTTCGCACTGCTGCACCATCCGATCCTCCGTCCCTTCTGGGAAAAGGAACTCGGAGCCGATTGTCTGTTCCATTTGAGTACACTCATGCCGAAGACCTGGTTGCTGGACCCGGCTCCGCTCCCTGCGATTGCAACAATTCCCGGACTCCTGGTCGGCGGGCGTGCCGTTGCACATTGGTCCGATCTCGAAACCGCCACGCAGAAGGAACGCCATTTCGTCATCAAGCCGTCCGGTTTTTCCTCACTGGCTTGGGGAAGCCGAGGTGTGTACATCGGGCACGACATGCCGCAGAACGCCTGGGTTGACGCGATCCGGGACGCCTTGGCATCATTCCCCGCCACGCCCTCTATCTTGCAAGAGTTCCATAAGGGGAAGTTGTTCGAAATGGATTATTTGGATGACGACATGCGGAGCATCGTGCGCATGTCCGGCCGCGCACGGCTGTCTCCCTATTATTTTGTCTCGGACGATAAAGTGGAACTCGCGGGTATTCTGGCGACGATCTGTCCGGCCGACAAGAAGATCCTTCACGGCATGAAGGACGCGATTATGGTCCCTTGTGCCCTAGGACCGACTGATACCCGCTTTCCCGATAAACCATAAAATGGGCGTTCCACTTTGCTCCATTTCCTGTTAGCCTTATGTCATTGTGGCTGTCACGCTTTTTCACGTGGACTGGTGCCCTGACTGCCAAGTGGTCCGCCGAAAGCTGGCCGACTTGGGACTGGCCTATGAGGCTGTCGTCGTACCAGACAGTCGACGGATGCGTACGCAGGTGTACGAGGTATCCGGCCAATACTATGTGCCGGTCCTCAAGGACGGCGATCTCATTCTGACGGAAACCCCCGATATTCTGTCTTATTTGGACGAACGGTATCGTGCCGACCGCGCGGGATCCCCGGCAGCAACCGAGTTTCAGTCGCAAGCGCGCACCACGCCCGAAGTGTCCGGCAACGACGACGAACACCCCTCTTGCCGGATTGACTGATCAACGAAGGGACGATTCATGGAAGACTGGAGACAAGTCCTGGCGAAGAGCATCGTGAAGCCCAAGGACTTGGCCGACCGGTTCGGCCTCGATGAAAAAGAAATCGAAGCGATCGTCGGCCCTTATCCCATGCGGATCACTCCCACCGTACTGGAGACGATCAAATCGAAGGATGACGCGATTTGGAAACAGGTGGTCCCCGACATAGCCGAATTGGACGACATAGCGGCCGATGACGATCCCCTGGAAGAAGATCTCATGAGTCCGGTCCCTCACCTGGTGCACCGCTATCCGGACCGGGTGCTGCTCATGGTGACGAATCAGTGCCCGATCTATTGCCGGTTTTGTACGAGGAAGCGACTGGTAGGAAAACCCGGTTTCCTCAAAAAAGGTGAGTTGGACCGGGCTATTCAATACCTTCGGGAACACACAGAGGTACGCGACGTGATCCTCTCGGGAGGCGACCCGCTGCTGCTTCCCGACCACCTCCTCGAACGGGTATTGAAGGCGCTTCGAACGATCCCCCACTTGGAGCTCGTACGGATCGGCTCACGGGTCCCCGGGACATTGCCGCAACGCATCACGTCCAAACTCTGTGACATCATGAAACAATACCATCCCATTTACATGAACCTGCACTTCAATCATCCGGACGAGTTGACGCCGGACGTCAAAGCCGCTTGCGGCCGGCTCGCCGATGCCGGCATTCCACTCGGCGCACAAACCGTCCTCCTGAAAGGCGTCAACGACGATCCGGAAGTGATGAAACGCCTCGTCCATCAGCTGCTCCTTGCACGGGTGAAACCCTACTATCTTTATCAGGCCGATTTGACCAAGGGGACGAATCATTTCCGGACGGCGGTCGAAACCGGTTTGAACATCATTAAGGCTCTCCAGGGCCATACGAGCGGCATGGCCGTGCCGCATTTTGTGATCGATGCGCCGGGTGGCGGCGGTAAGATCCCGCTGTTACCCGATAACTATGTGGTCCACCTGGACGAAGACGGGGCGATCCTCCGTAACTATGAGGACAAGACCTTCCATTACCCCCAACCAAAGCCCGACAATCGACGGGAGCTTCCGATGATCGGTGTCGGCTCTTCAGTCCATGCTTCAGAAGAAGCCTATGCGGCTTGCAGCGACATCTACCCGGATCGCGACGGTTACGCGGCCTGGGGCAACAGCTGCGACGGAGATGCGGACGACCTGTGATCACCTACTCATCCCGAGCCGGCATTCTCCCCTACCAAGACATCAAGCGCTTGATCGCAAGCCGAGCCATCACCGCCTCTCCCACGGTCGAAGACAGACAGATCCAGCCGGCCAGCCTCGATCTTCGTCTTGGCCGCAAGGCTTATCGACTCATCAGCAGTTTCCTGCCGGAACTGTCGGCCATCTCTTCCCGACTGAACGTACTGGATTTTTACCAGTCGGATCTCGTGATGTATGAGATGGGTCTGACCGACGGGGCGATTTTGGAAAAGGGCCATGTGTATCTCATTCCATTGCTGGAACAACTGGCCCTCCCGAAAACGATCCGTGCGCGGGCAAATCCCAAAAGCACGACGGGTCGTCTGGATGTCTTCACCCGCGTGGTGACGGATCTCACCTCCGGGTTCGATGAAATCCGCGCCGGTTATCGAGGCCAGCTCTTTCTGGAGGTCGTCCCGCGCTCGTTCGCCATCAAAGTCCGCACCGGGCAGTCGCTGAATCAAATCCGGTTTGTGTGCGGCGAAGCCACGGTGCCGGACCACGCGCTGCAGACACTGCATCGACACACGCCATTGCTGTATCACAATGTGGCGCCCCATAAGACCGTCGGCAACCGAGACTTTCGTGTGGAGCGCGGACTGTTTCTCCGCATCGACCTCGCCGGGACGGATCAGAGGGACTCTCGCGTGATCGGTTACCGCGCAAAGAAAAACAGCCACGTCATTGATCTCGAGAAAGTCGGCCATTACGCCGCGTCTGACTTCTGGGAGCCGCTCCATCGCCATCGCCACGACAGCTTGTTATTGGAGCCGGAAGAGTTTTATATCCTTGCCTCGAAGGAGCGCATTCGCGTGCCGGCCGGCTATGCAGCCGAGATGGTGGCCTATGAAGCAGCCTGCGGAGAGTTGCGGACTCACTATGCCGGCTTTTTTGACCCTGGATTCGGTTACGGATCGAAGGGGGAGATCAAGGGGACTCAGGTGGTGCTGGAAGTTCGGCCCCACGACGTGCCGTTCTTGATCCATGATGGACAGACCTTTTTCAAGGTCGTCTATGACAAGATGATGAGGGTGCCGACCCAACTCTATGGGTCCGTGTTGGGATCGTCCTATCAGCAACAAACCTTGACGCTCAGTAAGCATTTTAAAGTCTAGCAGGATGTTGAAAAAGTCCTCCAACTTTGTTCTCGCATCGCTTAGAGACTCAACGTACCCACGGGTAAGAGCTGCGAGAGCAGCTCGGGGCGGGGCGGGTGAGAAAGGATACGCCTCGTCCTTAGGACACTGGGCGCTCACCAACTCGCGCCCGTCCGCGGACGTGACGCTCATTATTCTTCGCGTCGCGGACCTCGCTGCGGCCTCGCTGGACGACCTTTTTGAACATCCTGCGAGCCATGTGGAGACTACTAGCCATGGTTCCTTCCGACTTACCGCCTCAAGATAAGTCTCTGCACCCCTCTCGTCCGACCGAGCCGGAAGAGCAAGGAGGCGGGAACGAGCATCAAGTACACGTCATCGGCTTGATGGTGGGAACGGCGTTGATGTTTATCGGCTTTCTCAACGTATTTCTGTCCATCAGCGGCGGATTCGAGATCAATGTCGTGCCGTTCCTCATTTACTTTTGCGGCCTGACGATATGGGCCAATGCGGCCATTGAGACCCCGACCCTCCGCTACGGGGTCATGGCCGTTGCGATCGCTTTGGCTTTAGGCCTGTTTCAATACGGGGAAGTTCTCTTTTGGCACAAGCAGGTGCTCTTCTGGGTCACGATCATCATTGTCATGTACTTCATGTTCGTCGAACCCAAGAAAGAACCTAAGAGACCCGAGCCGTGACCTCTTCGATGACGACGATCTCCGTCATCATCCCGACCTTGAACGAAGAACGAAGCCTTCCGGGGACTCTTGCCTGCCTCTCGGAGTCCACCTTTACCGAGATTATTCTAGTAGACGGCGGCAGCACCGACGGCACTCTTCACCTGGCTCGAGAATTTTGCGTCAATACAGCCAACGCCCGTACCATCACGGCTCCACAAGGGCGCGCGCGTCAAATGAACGAAGGAGCGAAGGCCAGCGAGGGCGACATTCTCATGTTCTTGCATGCCGACACACGATTGCCGGCACAAGCCCAACGGATCGTTGAACGGGCCTTGGCCAAGCCGACGGCCGTGGGGGGACGCTTCAACGTCCGCTTCGACACCCCCTCGGCATGGGGACGCATCATCAGTTCTTTTATGAATTATCGGTCCCGCCTCACGAGCATTGTCACCGGAGACCAAGCGCTATTTGTCCGCCGGCAGGTGTTCGAGCTGCTCGGTGGGTTCTCTGAGATTCCCTTGATGGAAGACATCGAATTCAGCAGGCGACTGCAGCAAGCCGGTCGGATCGTAGCGCTCAGGGACACGGTGGTCACGTCGTTCAGACGCTGGCACACACAAGGCCCCCTAAGGACCATCGTCCTCATGTGGACCCTGCGCTTCCTGTATTGGGTTGGCGTCAGCCCGCATCAGCTCGCTCGCGTCTATCGGTCGGTGAGGTAGGAATGCCGAACATTCACCTCGGCCATCAGCCCTCAGCCCGCTTCGACCGCTCAGCGAGGCGAGCTTCCAGTACTGCTCTGGTGATTTTTGCCAAAGCACCAATCCCGGGCCAGGTCAAGACACGTCTCTGTCCCCCGCTAACCCCGGATGAAGCGGCCACGCTTCACGGCAGTTTCGTCCTTGATACTTTAGAGAGGACAAAGGTTGTGGTCACAAAACTGAAACTGCCGCTCGATCGCTATCTTGCCTGCGCGCCGGCCGCCACGCATGTGTTCTTCAGGATCATGGAGGAACGGCAGGGCGTGATGCTGATCGATCAAGTGGGTGGGGACCTCGGCGCGCGCATGAACCAGGCTTTTACAATGCTATTCAGCCATGGGTATCGACGGATCTTACTCATGGGCACGGATGTGCCGACGCTTCCGCTGGATCATTATAAACAGGCCCTCACCACACTGGAGCACCATGATCTCGTGCTCGGTCCGGCGTTTGACGGTGGCTATTACCTCATCGGCCTTCAGCGGCCAATGCCAGAACTCTTCGCCGATATCCCTTGGTCGAGCGACCAAGTACTGAAACTCACCCAAGAGAAAGCCGCTTCGCTCGGACTGAAGACCGGCCTGATTCAGCCGTGGCGCGATGTAGACACATTGGCGGACCTCCAAGCCCTCATCGACAATTGCCACGCCGAGACCAAAAATCCCAAGAATGATCGAGCCTTTTCAAACCGCACTGCCGGCGTACTTCTGGCACTCGCCAAACGGCTTCGGTCAAGAGCATAATGCCCCATCAACCGTTCAACCTAGGAGAAGCATGGACCGGCACGTTGCACTGATCACCGGGGGTGCAAAAGGTATTGGACGCGGTATCGCCCTTGATCTTGCTTCACGGCATTGGAGCATCGCCTTCTGCTATCGAAACAGCGAAACAGAGGCAAAAGCGACGGCGCAGAACATCATGGAGCGTGGAGGACAGGCGCTGGCCCTTCGCTGCGATGTTTCCGATCCGACGGCAGCCAAGGGTATGGTCAAACAGGTTGAACAAGAATGGGGCCGAATCGATGTCTTGATCAATGGAGCAGGCCCCTATCATCGCGTCAACCTGTTCGACGAAACCGTCGAGGGCTGGAACGAAATGTTCGCCGGCAACCTGCATCCCATTTTCTATTTGGCCCAAGCCGTCGCGCCGGGCATGAAGGCCCGCAAGGCCGGTCGTATCATCAGCTTCAGCATGGCCAATGCGGATCAGATGGAAGCCCAATCCGACGTCACCGCCCACTATATCGCCAAGGCCGGCGTGCTTATCCTGACCCGCACCTTGGCGAAATTACTGGCGCCGCACGGCATCACGGTGAACGCCATTTCGCCCGGTTTTATCGATTCAGGGAGTGCGCCCCCGCAAGAGCTCGCCGCCATGACCAAACGAATTCCCGCCGGATACATCGGAACGGTCAACGATACGGTTGCAGCCGTTCGTTACCTGCTGAGCGAAGAAGCCCGATACGTGAACGGGGCCAACATCCAAATCAGCGGAGGATGGGGAATCTAAAAAGGAGGATGCATGCTATCGGAGCAGGAATGGGAGAATCATAGGCGTTTCGTTCAGGCGCTTCAACACGAACATGTGACGTGCGCCAAGCCCGGCTGCGGCGGGCCCATGCAAGTGACGGATCATACTCCGCACAACGCAAAGGTGAAGAAGTATGAAGCCGAATGTGAGCAATGCCACACGGTGGAACACATCACCGGGAAGGAAGAGCACGCGCCTCCTTGGGATGTCGCTTCTATCACGATGATGGCCGAGGTCCATCTCCTCCACGATCAGCCGACCTGCCCCTACGACGACACGCCCATCACCTTCATCTCCTTACCCAATCCCCGCCGCAAAGCCCGTTATCGCCTCCAATGTTACTACTGCGGCCGACACACCGAGATGAACTGGCCGCCTCCGGAAGCCAAACGGTGATCAAGACACCTCGTCGTTCATAGGAATAACTCCATTCGTCCTCGCCGACTTCCTCAATCTGAATGATTTCCCGAGTTTGATTCCTATTTGGTCCGCCACGCCGTTTCCTCATCGGCGCCTCCATGATTGTTTGCCTTTGGCCTGCGCTCATAATTGGGCACCGTCGTCACACTCGGATACGCGATAAGCGCGGGACGGTCGGACCCGCTTCGCCATATATCGCGCTATGTCGCCAGCGCTTTCTTAATGAACTCCACCAAACCACGGAAGTAGGCTCGTCCACCTATGAGATACGTGTCGTTATGGTCGGCCCCTTGGATCACGTACCATTCCTTTGGCGGTTTGGCCGCATCGAACACTTGGCGTCCCAGTTCGATGGGAATGATACCGTCCTTGTCTCCGTGAATGACGAGTTTCGGCAAAGACAAGTTCGGCAGACGATCCACCAACCGAAATTCCGCTCCAAGGAACCACTGGACCGGGAAACCGCCGTAATGCAATCTGGCGACTGCTTCGATGGAGGGAAACGACGATTCCAGGATGAGGGCTGCGGCCGGTCGTTGCACTGCGAGCTCTCCGGCGACCGAGGCTCCGAGCGACCGCCCGAACAGCACGATTCGTTCCGGACGGATCTTCCTGGTTCGGGTGAGGTAGTCGTACGCTCCTGACGCATCGTCATAAAGCCCTTTTTCACTGGGACGGAGAGTCTGGCTCTTTCCATATCCACGATAGTCGAACAAAAAGATCGACAGTCCTGTCTGGTGCAGGAGCTTGAGATTGTCTAAGCGATTGATGATGTTGCCGGCATTGCCATGGCACCACAGCATAACGGGACGATCGGCCGCCGCTTCGACATACCAACCAAACAGCCTCGCTCCATCGGCAGCTTGAAACCACACCTCTTCAAGCGGCACTCCGCTCAGTCGTGCCCAATCCCGATCCTGCCATGGTTCTGGATGATAGACGAAGAATTGATCGAGGAAGCCCACCAAAGAAGGATAGCGGAACCGGTACAGAGAAGGAAAGGTTGGTGTGCGCCGGCCCGAAGTTGCCGACTCACGAACTAGAAGAATGCCTGCACGGTAAAGAGAACGTCGTTATCGCGGTCGCGATGATTGTACTCCAGTCTGACCGTCCAATTTGTAGCCAATGTGAAGCGTGATCCGACATACCACCGAAAGTCGTCGGACTTATCGCCCAACGGAAATCGCAAGTACGAACCCGTCGCCATAATTTTCCAACGCTCGGTAAGATCCACCAACACTCCGACCGTGCCACCACCGCCGACTCGATGCATCTCATGATACGCCTTACTGACGCTCGCCTCCGAGTCTGCGAAGGCAAACAGGACTTCCCGGTTGAGCAACCGCAATTCCTTCGCCCCTCCGATTCCTCCGTTGAGGAAGCCGTTGCTGCAGAGTTGGCAGTCGTTGTGCCGGATGGTATTCATCCCGACGTTGAGCTTCCAAGAGGGGGCATGAAAGACGGAGTCGATCGGCGAAAGAGACACAAGATTCAGCAAGGTCGCCCGTTCCACCCTGGTCTGATCCGCTCGATTGTAGTGCCGTACCGTGATGGAGGCCATTTCAATCTGGGCATCGGGCGTATACCCGACCTCGGGATCAAGCAAGTCATGATACCCGCCGCGGAAGGTCGCTTCTTCGAATGTATCGTCATTGCGCCAACCTCCCCCTATCGCAGCTCGGTGCATCCTATGACCGAGTTCCGGCTGTTTTGCGAAGGGACGCACCGCAAATTCTTCGGATGGAATGCGAAGTTGGCTACGGGCCGTCAGAACCGCCCTATTGCGCTCCTTCCATTCCGGTTTCGGAGAATCGGTCGTCTCGATCCGGTAGCGCAAATAATCTGACGCGAGATCCAGCAGAAAAGCCTGCTTGGTGGGGACCAATCCGGTGAATGTCGATGAGCTCAATTCTCCGGGGTCTTGCGTGATTCGGTGAGCCAGATCTCGCTCGGCCGCAGGCAAGGATTCACGCTTTCGCTTGATCACCGTACTGCGAGACGGTCGGTAGGTGACCTCGGACACCAGCCCCGGTTTCGACACAATCAGTCTGACAGTGTCAGCTGGAACCGTCCAAAACATAAATTCGTCGGTCAAGTGCAACTCTGGATCGGCATAATCCAACAGCGCGAGGATATGGTAGGAGCAATTTTCCTTGAAGAAAAAATAGTCGAAGTAGGCGTTCCCGAGTTCCCAGGCATGCATCAGAAATCGCCGTAATTGATGAGCCGTCAGATTAAGGCGATATTCCCAAATGTCCCGATTTTCGATGTCCCGATATTTCTGCACCTTCAGGTAATAGGGGATTGTTGAAAAGTACCCTTTATAGCTGCCGAAGATGCCGCGAATTGGATAGGCGAGACCGGCGTTTGGAGGTACGTCCGCTGCATAGTTGATGGTATAGGCGAGGATGCGGGTCTGCTCCGTCTGCCCCCTTTGATCGACACGAAACAAAGTATGGCCGAACATGGAGGCCGGGTTGTTCAGAAAAGCTGAGGGAAAGATCAGGGAGATAGATTGCACCTCGAAATCCTCGTACCACCGATCAAACCGTTCACAGGAGAGCGGTGGAAGCCGGGTCGGATCAAACTGCAGTTGCTCTTTCAACCAGTGGTACCGCGCGATGAACGCACACTGAGCCGGCTGTCGTGATCGGCCGACGAGGTCAGCGGAGAAGAATTGTGCAAGGGTCGCGGCAAGTTCAGCAGAGGGATCCGTCTTCCCGTTGGGAGACATGAAAAATCCCGGATCGTCCTGCTCGCTCTCGTATCCGCCGAAGAGGCCTTTCCGGTAGTGCAACAAAAGATGCCATTCACGCTGCCACGCGAGCTTGGCCTGCTCGGCTCGGTCGATGAGTTGCTGGAGGTACAGCTCACGATCGGATTGTTGCGCATCTGAAGGAGCGGGAACCGACAAACAGGCTAGGAATGCAAGAAAGACAACCAGCACGGTGTGACAAGAGACAACAAGGGCCCTGACATCTCTGCCAGGGCCCCTATGATAGATGGAATACCTCAGCGTACCGATGCTTGCGCGAGGACCGGATGGCCCGCGACCGCATCATTGAGGGACTTCACCAATGCGACCGGAGAAGTTTCCCCAGCTTGAACCAGGGACGTATACCGCTCCTGGGTCATGGCGAAAAAGGCGGCATGGCGCTCCGCCGGAACACCCATCAGCGTCGCGAGCGAGGCCAAGTGTTCACCCTGTCCCTGAGCCATCTCAGCGGTGAGCGCCTCAAAGTTCAGCGATGCGAACATGGTGGTCTTGTGCTCACTCATGATCTTGCCATCGTTGGTGCATCCAGATGTTCCAAAGCTGATGCCGAACGTCTGGCTGCCAAAGGTGCCGTTCGTGGTCGCTTGCAGCACTTGGGGGGCGATTTCCTTCTGCCCCTTGTACTCTCCCCAAGCCAATTTCCCTAAACCACAGCCCGGACCGGTGTCTGGATTTGCCGCCATCGCCAAGCCCGCCTGGGCGCCGAACAGTACGGCGATCGACAAAAAGAGCACTTTCTTCGACATAAGTCCTCCTCCGTTAGAATTAGTTAAGTACCCACGACTATTGCCAAAACATCGATCGGAGTATAACCGAATTCATTTGCGATGTTTATAAAAAAGTTCGGGTTGAAGAATAATTCGCACCGATCAAGCGAGCCGATGATTATAGACAAATCACAGATGAGCGCAACACCTTTTTCTTCAGGCCGAGAGAGACGGTCAACTTGAATCAAAATCAGGTCCTCATCAAGGTCGGACCGTTGTTCATTCAATGACCATCGGCAGATGTGTGCTCTACCTTCGATTGAAGTTGCTCCCTTGTCCAGCTTGTCACTACCCGGCCATCACCATCGCGAAGATGGACTCTTCCATCCGCGTCGTATTCCGCTTCAGACAGAACCCTGCCATTTTCGTCTATGAGACGATACCCCTTCGCATCCGTGACTACTACGGCATGGAGCTGGGCAACACCCCAACGTTCATAGACAACTCTTGTCCCATTCTCCGACGAAGTCCACCGGATCGTGGTCCCATCCAAGGTGGTCACCTTCGTGTCGTCGCCCTCCATGCCGGAAGCTTTGATAGGGCTTTCTCCGGTCCAAAAATGCATCGAGTTGAAGATGAACATGTCCAGCAGCGCCGAGAATTGGTACGCCGGGATGATGATCATGCCGAAGAAGACGATTTCCTTCATCCATTTGTCGTTGATTTGACCGCTGCCTTTAATATTGCTGTTCCAGTGATAGACATTCTTCGTTAGATTGAACGGACCGTAGCACGCGGTACTCATCGTCATAAAACTCAGCAATGCCGCTGCGGTAACAATTCGATGACCGAATTTGCGCATCCCTCTTCTCCTTTCGTCAAACATGCACCTCGTCTCATTTGTTGTGCGAACCCTCATCTAGCACAACAGACAATTACGCACAACCTGTTCTCAATGACGGACGGCAAGGGACTAGGCGATGAGCTATATTTTCACAGCTTCGCTGAAGGGAAAGATTAGGTGACCCGGGGAACAGGACAGGCTGGATTCTAACGATTTGACCAGTTGCCACTCAGCGTAAACCGCTACGCTTGCAGAGTCTTCCCAACACTGGGATTGTGGCATCGTCGCAAATCTCTTGAACGAGCGCTTGGTCATTCAGCTCTGGTTGACGATAAACCCTGTGAGCAGTCGTTTTTGTGCAAACGTTCACTCTGAAGTCAAATTCCTCTCTTTGAATGGTCGGAAGCGTCAATACTTCCGAAATGGTCGCAGAAGCTATGACAAGCTTGCCACAGATATCCACAACGTCACTTTGATAGCCTTGAGCCTTTCCACCACGTTGGACCCATCCATCAAGCGCAGAAAAATACTTTGCTTCAAGTCTATCTGTGATCGCCCTTCCTACATAGGCCAAGATACTACCACCGATGGCCAAGGAGAAAATGATGAGTGTAAGACGCCTGCTCATTCAGACGTAACCATAGTAAGAAAAGGAATCCAGAAGGCTGCAACTACTATAAGTTGCAGCCTTCTGCCTTTTTGAATCTATCGGGGAAACATACTTAGCGTGCTGCTGAACTTGCCTGTCATAAAGATTGCGAGCACTCTACGATCATTAACACCCTTGCGCTTCCAGACCACTTTGACTTACTTTGTTGACACGCCAAGTCTCAACATTTTGGGACGAATCGTACGTAGCAAATGCATTGCAGGTCGCATCCTTCAGAACCATAATTTCCATAGGCCAGAGAATAAGCTCGGCCAGACAGGCCGTAAAAACATCAGCCGCCAAATATGGAATGGCACGCAACTTAGATGCTTGATGCATGCCTGATTGGAACTCAAACATATCTTGCTTTCGCCCTTGCGGATCGGTTTCCGATAATTTTGGAATGCCTAACCGATCAATGAGCTGCTGCCTCGACGTACCAATGCCTAATCCTTCAAGATCCTTTGCAGGCGGCTGCTTTAATGCCCAAGCCACAGAACAAGCGCTTTGGATTAGCATGAGTGAAATAAGCATCAGCATGAGCATCCCTTTCCCCATAGTACACTCCTTACGTTTGATGGTTAGGACCTCTACGTCGGCCAATTGAAGATCCAACGTACAGGCGAACTTAAACTAGGGAGGAGATGCTAACCTTTTTCCCTACTGCCTTTGACCTATCCTTAAGAGGGGAGAATATGGCAGAGCGCCTTGTAGGAGGTGGGTTAATCAATATATCCGTTGTTCAAGTATGGACAGTTCCAGATGCACGAGCTTATGGTCTACGCAATCCGATCCTCTAACCTGACATGTCTCGCCAGTAGCTGAGCCCCGATTGTTATCACTCCTACCATCCTGGGCAATGTGAATCGCTTCGGTCCCGCCGAGCCTGGGTTGAACAGCAGCATATCACCAAGCCATTCCTTCCTCGGCTGGTGTGTGTGGCCAAAGATGCAGATATCCGGTCTGATACGATCGAGAAACGCTCTTCCCTCTTTGGACAGTTTCCTAGCTTCAAACATGACATGCCGAATCGCGATACGGAAACCATTTAACTGGATGGTAGCCTCGGTTGGAAAGCCGCTCTCTTCATATGCATCGACGTTGCCGGAGACAGCGGTCACGGGAGCAATCCGCTCAAGTTGTTCGATGACTAATCGCGAACCGATGTCGCCGGCATGAACAATCCGACTCACGCCAACAAAATGCCGCAGGATTGCCGGATCGAACACACCATGGGTATCGGCCAACACGCCGATACGGATTGCACGAGGAGTATTCATGGGGTCGTACCAGGCGAAGTACCAAGTGCCGTCCGAACCTTGGCCCACTCGGACGTAAAAGGTTCGTAGTCTTGCTTCGGCATCTCCGCCAGCTCCGCTTTGAGGCGGTCAGCTCTCGCGCTGCTCATCGGATGGGTGGACAGCCACTCGACCCGTCCCTCGTCTTTTTCAGCCAGTCGCTGAAAGAATGTGATCATGCCGGAAGGATTGATCTTGGCACGGTAGAGCAGCTGAAGACCGGTCAGATCCGCTTCAGTCTCCTGTGCCCGACCGAACTTCAAGGTCATCAATTCAACACCGAGCTGCTTCATGATTCCACCCAAGCCCTGCTGGTTTCCCAGGACGATCGACACGACGGCCACAAACCCCAGCTGCTTGATGATGCGTTCAAGCCCATGTCGCTGCAACACATGGTTCAGCTCATGAGCCAATACGCCCGCCACTTCTTCGGGGCTTTCCGCCTTCTTCAACAATCCCGTGAACACGACGATATAGCCGCCTGGTAGAGCAAAAGCGTTTACCACGTCGCTCTTCACGACGGTGATGTCGAAAGTGTAGGGATTATTCGGAGCTTGGCCGGCCAAGCGCTGGGTCATCTCTTTGACCGCGGCCACGGCGGGACTTTCCTTGATGACATCCTGCTGAGCAAGAAAGTCACGATAGGTTGATTCGCCCAGTTTCTGTTCCCACTCGACCGGTATTCGATTCACCGCCAGTTTGACCAGCAGGTCGCTCCCAAACCACAATCCAAACACCAAAGCTAGAAGTGTCCCCCCGACGACTCCCCAGACGATCCGATGTCGTTGCCGCGCCTGCCGAACCTGTTCCGCCGCTCGTTCAAGCGGCCGGTTCAAATGGTCGGGCGCCGCTTGTCGGAAGGCACGAATCACATCGGGGTTTTTCAGATACAATGTTCGCTGGCCCGCCGGTCCCGCCCAGTCGAGAACGAGCTGGTCATGATCGAGTCCTCCGGCTGAGACCTTGATACTTGTAAATGGCACGGATTCCGACTGACCCCGCTTGATGTCAGCGGTAAAAGCAATGGTAAGCCCATGCGTTTCGACATGGACAAGGCACGGCATACCATTAGCGGGGAATTCATCACCAAAACAGAGGGCATTGGGGGTGCTATCGGTCATCGAAGAGCAAGCGACAATACAAAAGGGCCGCGAACGAGGCCGCAGACAGCAGAAATCAGAGGCATACTGCCTGAGAGTACGATAAGCTCACTGCCGCTATTCGCTGACCGGAATGAATTGTCGCACCCAGGCACCGAAGCCGCCTGGATTACGGCTCTGAATGAATACCATGCCCGGCCCTCGAAACCGGCACACGAAGCCTTCCCCCGATGTGAAACTAGCCACCCATCCTGAAGTGGCTTTCTCGATATTGTATGAAGTCGTCGTAGACCACGCCACCAGATGGCTGTTGTCCACGATATATTCTTGACCCGGCTTCAACTCGATTTTGTGAATGGCTCCGAAGCTGTTCAGAAGAAGCATCCCCTTCCCGCTCATTTTAAGGATGAAGAACCCCTCCCCGCCCAGCAATCCACGGCTCATACTCTGCATTTGGCTGTCGATCGTAATTCCGTCGGCACCCGCCAGGAATCCATCCTTCTGCACCATATATTCGTTGACGCCATCGAGCTCAAGCACAACAATCTCGCCAGGCACGGTCGGTGCGAGCAACACTTCGCCGGCGCCTCGACTCGCGCGCAACGTCTGAAAGAAAAACTTTTCTCCGGTCAGAAATTTTCGTGAGAGCGCTCCTAGAAATCCTCCCTCCATTTTACTTTCAATATCGATGGTCGGCGAGCAAGCCACCATCGCACCCGATTCAGCCTTGATATGCTCCCCCTCCGCCAACTCCACGCGCACCATCGGGAACGCACCGGGATACAAGATCTCGCTCTTCATTATTTCTTCCTTTCTCTCTCATTTCCTTTGATGCAGGTGGCAATGAGCTGGGTTCTTTATTTCACCCACCCAGCCTGGCCGCACCGAGACGCGGCCTCGACCCATTCCCCCGCAGGGGTCCCTACACCGGGCGGGGGGCGAGGACGGGTGGAACGCTCAGTGGCAGGATCCACATCATTTCCCTACCACCCACCCGTACACTCTTCGGCTTGGTTCAGGCCCCTCTTCCAGATAGCTCATTCTGAGGCGACCGAGGGCATCCTTCGGCACCTCGCGCCGTTTCGCTTCGACATCCACCCCAAAAACCTTGGCCGCGCTCAAACCAAAAATCCGTTCCTTCACCTGCCTTGTCAGCGGTTGATACCGATGCTTCGCGATCACTTCCTCGGGGATTTGAAACCGCCGAAACGCCTCTATCTGCCATTGCGGCGTTCCATACCAGATGGAGTCTGTTCCCCACAGCACATGGTCAATGTCGAACGACCGGATAATCTGTCCCAGCAGATGCGCGCAGATCAATGGATAGGTCGTCACTAACTGCCCGAAGGTTGAACCCAGCTCCATATAGATATTGGAGATACTTGGCTCGGCGTCTTTCATTCGGCAGAACTCGGTGGTCCACGGAATCTCGCCGGTCTTCGCAAATATCTGATCGATCGATGCCACGCCTCGGAGTCCGGAGTGATACACGACAAAGTCGAGATCGGGGAAGTCCTTGGCCGCCTTGATCAGGTCTTTCGGATGGTTGTAGTCCGCCACTGGACCGAGAGGCAATCCCTTGTGGACGCATATCCGCTTGACGTTGAGCTTTCGTGCCTGTTCCAACATCGGATAGGCGATGCGCTCGTCGTCCATCCACCAGCCTCGATCGAACCCCTTCGGGCAGGAACCGGTGTAGCATTTCCACGCATCGATCTTAAGAATCTCTGCCTGCATCGCCATGAATTCTAAATCAGCCGCACCCAGTTGTGGTGTCGCCAGGCCGTGCGCCAGCATCCGCTGTGATCCGGCCAACCGATTGATCTCATCGCGAATGTGGGCCATCTCCTTCGGCGGGACGACGGCTTCCTGCGGATAGGGCCCGGGCGGAGTACTGATCAGACCGACGGCGGTCTCGCTGTCGAAAAACACCTCTTTCACAAAATTCTTCCAGGACAAGTCATCGATTGTACCTCGATCACCGGCCAGTTTCGGATTGAGCCCCGTCTCCCGAATGTGCTTTCTCAATGAAAGCAGAGCTTGTTTGGAAACAGCGCCCTTCCGATTCGCTTCGGCATCCGAAATGTCGTAATGGGAACTCACGTAGTGAGTCTGCACATCAAAGATAAAATACGGTGCCCCCTGCTGCTCGGCAAAAGCCTCTGTTTCGAACAACTCGATTTCTCCGATATCAAAAAAGCGGCCGAATGCATAGTTCATGGCTAGCAACGCAGCCGCCATACCTCCCGTTGTTTTCAAGAACTCTCGTCGGGTCACACCCCGCCGAGCTGCCGCCCTTTCCATCAACTCTTCCGCTACACGTTCGACGCAAGCCTGCTCGGCCGTTTGAGAAATCGGGACAAATTCTTCGTTAGATACGTTCTGCGTCGGAACAGGTGTCGGCAACGTCGTCCCCTTCTTCATGGAGAGATCGCCGAAACATAGTTTTGGTGAGTGTCCCATAACACCTTTTGATCTGTGCAAGGCCGGCTGATTGTGTGAAATACTCCAGGCGCTGTCAAGCCGGCGATTTCCGGGGCAGACCAGCAATAGAGAAATAAGGCTTATCTGGGCTTGGGGGAAGCGGTTGAGGGTTTCGCTGGAGCGGCAGGCACCTGGATGGCAGGAATCTCTACCACTACATCCGCCTGGGGATCGGCATCTTGGTCTCTTCCGTCGTGTCCGACACTGTAAAGGAGGCCTTTTTTCATGTTCACCAACATCGGCAACCCTGTATAGGGGTCATAGAAATTTTGCCCCGCTTTTGCGATCCGTGTATGGAGATCCCCTTCTGGAGGACCACGCCTGAGCCAGGCTTGTAAGCTGGCTAGCCTCAGATGGGCATCCGTGTCGACCACGAATCCATTGTACAGATCCCACGGAGCAAGCGGTTCAAGACCTACAATATTTTCGATCGGATTAATGAGATAGTCCATCAGACCGGACGCTGGAAAGCGAATATAGGTTTTCCATTTCGGCAACGAACCATATTGCCCTTCACCGGCAGTTTTGTACGACGCGTCGTAATATTCTGCATAGTCGTTGAGACGGCGTTGCATCGGCAGCGGAAGAGCCGATGCCACCATCGTATACACGGGCTGGTCTTCGGTTCTGGCTGCCTTCAGCCGGATCTGGTATGTCTTCGAAGCCGAGACCAGTTCGCTTTGCATGGGCCAGCGCATCGAGAGTTCCACCTGATCAAAAGGGCGAAGGGTATTCGTGAGTTGCCGCAAGTATTTTCCGTCAAAGTCCGAGCGTACGAGCAACCCCGAAGCGACTGCGATGTTGTCATTGATGGCCTGTAGCGCCAACATTTTCACTGCTAGGGTCCTCGCCTGACCCAGCACGATGCGCCAGGCCTCCATGTCCGTTTCCAATCGGTCGACGCCGAGATCGGCACCTTGCACAAACCCATCCGCTACATGCAGCTGGTGGGCGAAGGCCATCGCGGCACAGGGCGGACCGCCAGGTTGGCCATAACCCCAATCTTCGAAGTGAAGCTTTTGCCACTGGCCATATCGATTGAGCGTCACCTGATGCTGACTGCTCCATCCCTTGATGGTGTCCTTATGGGACTTGAACTCACCGATAGGATCTGCGCTACGAATCCAGCCGCGCATGACGTTGGCTGAGGCAGTCGATCCTTCGGGCGTCTTCGCTCCGGAACTCCCGAAACACGCCAGTGCCGAATTGCCGTTCTTGCCATCCAGCTTCCGATCATATCCCGTTTGTATCGGATCGAGATCGGACGATGCGTCAATTCCCAGAAAGAGAAAGTAACCGTTTTTCTTGTAATCCGATAGGGTGGATTGGGGAGTCACCGTGAGGCTTTGGAATACCGGAGATGGCGACTCTTCCATGATGATCCAGGTCAGCCCGATCGCACCGATCCCTAACGCGATGAAGACCCCGAAAAGCACGACCAGTCCCACACATGTCATCACGATAGCACGGGTGGTCGAAAAGCATGAGCCGACAAATCCGGCGATCGCAATGCGGGCTCGCATCAGCCATGGACTGAATTTTCGGCTGGGTTTCGACTCCCCTATAAGTTCTCGTGTCTGAGCCGCCCTGACGTTTTGGGAAGACTCAAAGAGCACATCGACCGCAGCGGCAGCCGCTGCCATCGATCGGCTGGCTTCCTGCCGCTCTGAAATGGGTGGGGGCATGGGCGTAGCGGGAGAGGTTTGAGGTTGTTTGACAAATCGAATCGACTCTCCTGCTTTAATCCATTCGGGCACCGGTCGAGCAACCGGTTCAGCAGTAGGAATGGGCGCATCGTCAATTTCCTTTTCCTTCGCGTGAGGTTCATGAACCAACGCCTCGGATGTTTCTTCGGCACAAGGTTGTGTGCCCGCTATGACAAGTGGAGGTTCGCAAACGCTCCGTCCTTTTAGAAGCGGCTGAGAAGGTGCCATCTCCCCAGTTGGGCAGCTCAACGGCTCACTGATAGGTTGTGGCGGCGTAAGGGGAGGTCCCTCAGCAGCGCTCTGCGCGACAACGATTGGGCGATCATCGTCCGTGCTCAAGACGGAGTCCGTGCTCTGCGGCGGAACCTCGGGAGGTGCCACGACATCGTCCGCAACAGATCCATTCTCCAGAACCTGCGCGGATTTCGCGGCTCCCATGGGAGCGTCAAATGACGGTGGCTCATCCATCGTCAGATAGCTCACCGCAGGCGGTTGTTCATGTTTTACAAAGGTACAGTCGCCTTTTGTGGGAACTGGGCCTTGCCCCAAATCAGCAGCTTGGATCTCGGGCTCAGCCGAGACCGGCGCCAGTGGAGTTCGCGCAATCGAGAACGAATCCGTTTCTGCAGCCGAAACCTCTGCAAGCGTAGCTGTTGCCTCACGTTCTTCACGCTCTGGAATCTCAACCACTTGGTCTTCAAACACTTGTTCCTGGAGAGGTGTCGCTGGCGATGCTTGAGCAGATGCTTCCTCAACGTTCATCAGGCTTAATTCCGGCGAGGAAACAGTAGCGGAATGATCCCTTCCGAACTTCCAGGCCTTATTAAACACGGATTCCCATGAGAAACCTGGTTGCTTCCATGGTTCTGAAGTCTCACTGGCTGGAACCGACTCTGGACTCGAGGAATCGCCCGTGTCTTGTGGCTGTTCGGTCGGTATTTCCTTCGAATCGGTTGTGGCAGGTTGTAGTAGAAAGGGTTGTCTATCCTCGGCCTCTATTGGTCCAGCAGTCGGCGGTTCCTTCTCCAAGAGGGGGGACGCTGCTACTTCTGCAATCCGGAATGAGGTCATTACGCTCGCACTTTCGAAAGACTGTGCCGAGCTAACGGAAGGTTCCTGGGGGACGGAAACCGCGGATGGGCCACTTGCATCATTGGGTGTCTCTGGCTCAGCTTCAATCAACAGCCTGTCTTGTTCCTCAGCAGCGGCAGGATCGCTTGGGGGCATAGCTGTATCTTGCTCGGGTTGTGTTTCTGAACTCCCGGCAGCAAGCGTTGATACAGGAGCGACTGGGGGCGAATCTCCAAGATCAATCTGTCCGGAACCATTATCCATCCCTGCTTCGGAAGAATTACTCTCAAGTGCATAAGAGCCTATTTCTTCCGGAGCATGACCTCCCACTTTACTCGCGTGGCTCACTGCCTGGTTTCGTTCTCGTACGGGTGGATCAGACGGCATCGACGCTACATCAGGGGTTGGACCTCGAGATGCGGCATCGTCCGTAGTGGCCGATGAAACAAGGGACGTGGATACATCGGATACGGTGGTTTCCGTGAGGGCATCAGGCACCGCCGCCGGAGGATCTAGAATCTCCCACGGCATCACTCCATCCATCGGTTCCGGAACCTGACCTCCTTCGGGCACGTCGGGTGATGGGGGGACTGTCGACTGTCCGGAATCGCTAGACCGTTGGACCAACAACTCACCGGTTTGCGCGTCGAAGAGGGATGCCAACCGAAAAGCCACCGGACTCGCCGGAGCAAGCTCGCGTATCTTTTCGTAGAGCTGGGAAGCACGGTTTGGATTGTCCGGGTCCGGGTCTTCGATCAAGATATCGATCGCTTTGCCGTACTCGGCAACGGCTTCGAGAGCATCCCCTTTTTCTTGATACAGCGCCCCAAGTTTTTCCAGGAACGGAACACATCGCGGACCGGCTGCTAAATATTCACGAAGCAACGATTCCGCGAGCCAATAGTCTTGACGCTGAAAGGCTTCGCTGATGAGCGCATCAAAGGCTTGTCTCGCCGGTATAAGGCTCCCCAGGCGAAGGTGGAGGGTAGCGAAAAGCCGCCGTGCCTCCATGTTGTTCGGATCAAGCGTCAGTAATTCCTTCAGCGCGGCAGAGGAACGCCCATACTTTCCGGCATTCATTTGAGTGATGGCTTCTTCAAGTAGAGCCGTCTTCCGGCTGTAACCGACCACACCCCGCTTATGGCCACGGATGGCCTGGGTTTTGTCTGATTTTATGGGGGATTTTTTATTAGCCCGCACGCTACAACCTTAGCAGATCCCTACATCGAGGAAGCCTGCACGAGAGCTCGATACGCTCTCCCGACTGCCATGAAGTTCGGCACCAACATGGGGGTGAAACTTTTCAGAAGTGTGCAATCTAGATGCCTCGATCTTATAGGTATAAACTGGATTAACTAGTGGAAAACTAAACACTTTACTTGAGAGCATTCCTTGCACGTCCACAGTCCATTCAATTTTGGACGGATTTGCTCCTCCACGCAACTTGCTCAACAGGAAGGAAGTAAAGAGAACGCGGCGTACCTCAACATTTAGGCGCCAATCACGGAAGACTGAAAAGGGTTTCTCCCTGACCCGCACTGGTGTCCCTTTATCGGCATTTTTGTGAAAGTAGTTAACCGCCGAAGAAAACCGGCTCTGACTGACCATGAAAAATTCCGCGACAGAGACGGACTTGCTTCGCAGGAGAGCTTAGGCTCCCTTTCCAAAAACTTCATCCCGGTTGTGTCCTTCGATACGCCTATGATACGGTCAGACCCACGTAACCACCTCAATGCCACGGAATCAATAGTCCATCGTGCAAGCCCTTCCAATAGCTTGTCCATCGAGCAGGAAACTTGAAGCCTGTCTGGCTTTGTTACTGCTCCTCTCCCTGGCGTTCCCCCCTCTGCTGTTCTCGCAGGGAACGGGAGGACAGCCGGCAAAAGTTGCGTTGGATTTTAACGAAGTGGATATCCCCGTTTTTGTACGTTTTATCAGTGAGCTCACCGGGAAGAACTTCGTTTTGGATGAAACCATCAAAAAGCAGGGCGGGAAAATCTCCGTGTTTTCTCCGACCAAGGTCTCGTCGGATCAGGCCTTCAATATGTTCGTCGCAGCGTTGGAAGCGGCTCGTTTGGCCGTGGTTCCAAAGGCCGGGAACCTCTATCAGGTTGTGCCGATGGGCGACCTTCCGCCGGAGCGAGGTGTGTTTGTGTACAAACTCAAACACGCCAACGCGACGGATCTTGCCGCTGTGCTGACCAATTTAGTTGCACGCTCGCAAACCGTCGCCCAGATCACGCCCGGCACCAGGCCTCCGATCAGACCGCTGACCGAATTTGAGGCGCCGGTCCAAGTGTTTGCCGATAAAGCCACCAACTCGATCGTAATCAGCTCAACCAAGATTGCCTGGGGTCATCTCCAACCGGTCATTCGCGACCTCGATATACGGCGTAAGCAGGTGTTTGTCGAGGCGGTCATCCTAGAGGTCCAAGTAGATCGTCTTCGCCAGATCGGCACCGACCCCACCCAGGTGCTCGGCGCAGGAAAGTCCGGATTTTTACAGGGAATTGGAGGGTTGAACAGAGCACCGGAAGAACTCGCCTCCGTCGCTCAAGCCATCAGCGGCGTCGCTGCAGGAGGAGCGACCGGTGGCGCAGTGACCGTGTTGAACACACTCAACGTCCGGGCCTTCATGAATCTCCTGATGAACCTGACCGACACGAACATCCTTTCCACTCCCCAAGTCCTCGCTGCCGATAATCAAAAGGCCAAGATCGTGGTCGGTGAAAATCGTCCCTTCCCGACCGGGCAAGCCCAAGGGATCACCGGAGGAACGCTTGTCACCATTGAGCGGAAAGACGTCGGGGTGACGTTAGAGTTGACGCCTCAAGTATTGGAAGATGATTTGATTCGCCTGGAAATCAAGCAGGAGATTACGGCGATCGCGGAAAATGTGGCTCAAACCATCGGTTCCGGTGCGGCCAGCATCCCGGTCGGGCCCACGACGACGAAGCGATCCATGGAGACCACGACGATTGCTCAGGACCAACAGACACTTGTCGTCGGCGGATTAGTGCGGGATAACCTCACGCTGAGCGAACGAAAGGTTCCGCTGTTGGGAGACATCCCGTGGCTCGGATGGTTTTTCAAATCGCAAAGTCGCCAGATCGAAAAACTCAACCTGCTCGTCTTCCTCACGCCTCACTTGGTCAGGGACGATGCGGATGTGGTTGAACTGAATGCAAGAAAGGCAAAAGACATCAATGTGCTGCAACGAGACAATAGAATTGAGGAACCAACCAAACTTAAGCAAGACGTGCTTGAACGACTCGAGCTTCGTCCAACCATGCCTCCTCCCCCTTTGATAGAGAAACCGGCTAAGCCTTAATGGCCGGCATATTCTTAAATCACTGCAAGTGTGCCAACATGATTCAGAACCGGTAGTTCAACAACCTCAGGTACCATCCCAGGTTTCTATAGGGGCGATGGTAGGCCATAGCCCCCCCTCCGCGGAATGGCCCCCTTGCCATCACCTGGATAGACTGCAGCCCTACGGAGGGCATCCACATGTCAGATCTACTGGTGAACTGGCGAATCCATCCCCGGCTACCTGTGGCTTATCCTGCCATATTCGGAGGCGCCCCATTCGTGGGAGAAGGGGTGATTTCTGACCTATCCGTCGCAGGCTGTGCCGTCACCTGCGAACGGACCGTGCTCATGGGGAGCTATATCAAACTGAGTGTCCTCTTGCCGGATCCCACCTCCTCGCTCTTCATTGAGTTGGGGAAAATTCGTTGGGTACGCGGCAACGCCTTCGGCGTGGAGTTCATCCGGGTGCCGATGCTCACTCGGCACAGGCTGAATCGAGTCGTATCTCAAGAGCTAGCCCTAGATCAGAAACTCCTTCCAGTACCCGCCTAAACCTCACCATTATCCAATAGCGACACGCCTGGTCTTATTTAAGATCGACTGTACCAAATCTTGGCCGCTTGATGGGATTGAGGGTAGGAGATGGAAGATCGATAGCTAGATGTTTTATGTCCAACAGCACCCCCACCGCAAGCGGTGGGGGTATGTTATGACAATGAACCTATGGCCGCACGTCGAAGTGAATCGACAATCCCACATGCACAAGAATCGTTCTAATCGTGGATTCATACCGATTTAGAGTTAGAGGATCTCCGACAAATGCATCGGACACTCCAAACCGATCCGTATTCAGATCATCGTGAAAGGCATGGATATACTTCGCCTCAGCAAACGCAGCCACGTACTTGAAGAGATGCGCCTTGACTCCCCCCAGTGCCTGAAACGCGGGGGACGTATCCCGCTGATCCGTGATGGGATTCGCAAACGTAGCCCCCCGGGAACCACCTGGCCTCATCGACATCTGATGCGCTCCCACGCCGACCCCAACGTAGGGATGCCAGCGCCCGTTGGGATAGGCTTCGGAAATCGCCATCGGCCGCCGAATCAGAAAATTGGCGCCGACATAGATGGCTTGAATCTCAGTCGTGGTGCCCTCAAATGCTCCGTCTGGACCAGTGACCCCATTGAAATTTTCACGACAGCAGGCCACGTCCGGCCACCAAACAAAGCCGGATATTTCAGTGCCGAGATCGAAACCCAACAACTTGTTTCTGGTTGGAAACCAAATCCCCGCGTTGCCGCCGATTGACTGTTTATTCTGATAGTCGACATTCCTATCCACCTGAGGCAGCGAGCCGTCATTGAATGTAGCGTCCTGACTGAACGGGATGGCAATGCCCGCCATAAAGGAAAGATAAGGCTCGATCGTCCCGGACGACATGTTCGGGGGACCAGACGTTAGGGCATAAGGATCGGCGACCCGTTGGCTGTACGGATCTTCTGCCCTTGTAAGATCGGAGTAGCCAAAGACACAGAGAAGGGAAACGATCGCCGAAATTCTCGTTTTCATTCATCACCCTCCCAAGGTAAAGAAACCATCCTGTTCGACGACTTGTGGTCGCGAAACCTGATACCCGTCAGTCTATCGTCGATGGTCAGTGAGGCGATACGAGACGATTGCGTCTTGGTTATGCTCAAATCGGCCCCCGGTTCCGCTGTTGCGGTTATCGGCATGAGAGTCCACCTATCCGCCTCCAGAGCGACCATAAAAGGATGCTCTTCTCGCATCGCAGGAGCGGACGGCGCCAACAGTAACAATCCCCGCGTGTTTTTTAATAATAGATAAAACG
>CAYXKP010000011.1:0-48671 GCA_964465695.1 uncultured Nitrospira sp. | reverse complement strand
GAGGTCGGGACTAAGTCCCGACCTCCCGGCTTCCCTATCTAGGAGAGAACCATGCGCAAACCCATCACAACCCGGCTCGACTCTAACATGCTGGCCGAACTCAAAGCCGCCGCTGCAATCGACCGTTTAACCGTTGAGCAAATCATCGGGTGGTCTGTCGCGCGTTGGCTACTCGCCCGCGCTGACTCGCTTGGTCTCGAATCGCCCGTCGCACGGGCAGAGCTTGCTAGGCTTGACTCCGACGCGGCGCGCCGTCTGACTCGCGCGGAGCTACTTCGCCGTGCGCCGAAGTCCGAAGGCCTTGGCTCGCGCGTTCCGAGGAGACTGAGGAACGCGCGGAAGTCCGACGATGGGATCATCCGAACGCGATCAGCATAACCCACTTGACTGACTGACTGACTCCTGATAATCGCGGCGACGCTGTTTCCTGATTTAGGAGGTCACCATATGCAAACCTTTGTGATCCGCCGTTACGACGGCGCGTTTGTGGCGCACCCTGAGCTAAGCCGACCCTAACCACGCCGTTTAACCGGCGAGAAAGAGAGCATCACCATGTACGCTAGTGGCAACCCGAGAACGAAAGCCGCGCTGAAACGATGGCTCAGCGAAGGCCGCAAAGTCTACCCCTACAATCCCAGCCTGGGGGCCGACCCCAAACCCGGCCAACGAGTGACCCTCGAAGGGCCGCACTATCCCAAGCCTCACACCTGGTACGCAACCGCCGAGGTTGACGTCGACGGTTTCCTGAAGCCTGGAACGGTACGCTGATGACCGGCACCCGACTCCGCTCACTGATCCTGACTCACGTCATGCCCACGGCGATTGCGAAGGGATGGCGCGAGGTCATCATGGTCCCCCGAGATGGTGCCCCGTGGGCAGCCCCGACTAACTACAACCCTATCATCCTCACCCTCGACTCTGGGATTGACGGCGCGCGCGAATGGCGCGCCTGGATCTACCCCACGCGTCACCCGTGGACGCACAAGTTGACGCTCTACTTCCGGCTTTGCTTGGATGATGATCCACCACGGATGCCACCTATCCAGACCATCGCTGGCACCCGTAACTTATACTCCTCGCGCCTGGGCGACCGCTTGCTGACTCCTCATGATGCATGCGCCCGCCGGCTGAATCAAGGTGACGAATAATGCCCACAACCCGCCCCCGAATCCGTGTCGGCACTGCCGGCATTTTCCGCCCCGTGCCTTTGGATAGGCTAGACGGGGATCACCTGCGCCGCACTGGTCTTTCCGCCGGCGCGCTGATCCGTGTGACCCGGCCGTACGGGTGCCCGCCCCCCGGAACCATGGGTCACTGCCATGTCGACTACTACGTCCCGGCCGAAGGTTGGCTTTTCGCTGGCCTAATTTGCGTCAACTCTCTGCAACCCCTAACCCGCGAGCAACGGCGCGAATTTGCACGCGTGCTCGCCCTTCCGAGGTAACCCGCCATGCCCCGATACCGTGTCACTGCAACGTGTCTCGTTCCCTACACCGGCTCAATCGACGTCGAAGCCGAAAGCCCGGAGGCCGCGCGGGAAGCGGCCTACCGCTCGATCTATGAGGACGCCGACCCGAACGACCCTTCCCCGTCGTTCTGGGAGGGCGAGCTCTGGAACAAGGGCGCCTGGGAAGCGGACTTTGGGGAGGCACGATACCCCAAGATCGAAACCACTCCCATCCCCGATAACCGGAGGCCTCATGCGCTACAAGTTCGTGCTCGCATCACGGAACAGTAAAACCGGAACGATCCCGGTGGTCTACAGCGGCGCCGAATCCTGCCCTGCATCCTGCCCCCTACGGGGGGCCGGGTGCTACGCCGAGCAAGGGCGGACCCTGCTACAATGGCGCCGCGTGAACCTCGCCCTCGCCGACCTCGCCGCTCTTATCGCCCGCCTTCCCCGATACCAAATCTGGCGCTACGGCGTTGCGGGTGACCTCCCTGGCACCGGCGACGCAATCGACGGCGCAGCGTTTCGCGCGCTGACTCGCGCTTCCGCGCATACGCGCGGCTTCGCCTACACTCACAAGCCGGTCACGAGGGCCGCCGCGCGGAACCGCCTCTTGATCCGTTCTCACAACGCGCGCGTGATCCGGGCTGGTCGCGGTCTGCTGATCAATCTTTCTGCTGACTCGCTCGCCGACGCGGATGACCTCGTTGCCCTTGGAATCGCCCCCGTGGTCGTGACCGTGCCTTCGGACTATCCGAAGCATGCAACGCGTACTCCAGCAGGCCGACCGATCGTCACTTGCCCCGCGACCTACGCGCCCGGGGTGACGTGCGCGACGTGCCAACTCTGCGCCAAGCCGCGCCGCTCGATCGTGGCCTTTCCCGCCCACGGCACGCGTGTGAGGCTAGTCGACCGTCGGCTGAAAGGGGAGGCCTGAGCATGCGCTACACAAGCAACCGCCGACCGCCGACGCGCCCCAACGTCGTGATTCATATCCAGGTCACTGACGCGCACGGGCGCATCCTCGAATCCTACTACCCCGCGACGATCGACGGCGCGTTTAACCGCGCCCGGCTGATCCTCGACAAGGGGCTTCCCGCTGACGCCTACCTCACCCTCGACCGCCGTTACTATGCGGCCGGAACCAAGCGCCAACTCTCGGGTGACCGGCTGTTCGACAGCCGTCATGACTCGCCCGCGACCCTGAAAGGATGACTCCCATGCCTCTGACTCGCGTTTTCGCCTACGAGGAACACCCGGAGTACGGCGTTTTCGGCCTGCGTCCGGTCGATATGCCGGGCGCAGCGGCCTATGGCGCCGGCGCTGTCGCCCATGACCTACTCGAACACTCCCCCGATGACGACGGATCGGCGCTCGCTGAGTTCCGCGCACTGGGCGCGGCGGCCTGGATTCGCGGCCTGGGGGGCTATTGGGAACACCCGGAACACGTCGGCAACCGCTCGATCGACGCGAACCTTACGATTGACTGGCTTTCAATCGCCGACGCGGTTGACTATGAGGGCGCCGAAACGGGCGCCCTCGACCTCCCCACGGTGCACCCGCGCATAGAACGCGCTTTTGCCCGCCTTGGCGCCGGTTGGGTAGATGAACTGTTCTCAAAAGTCACTGAGGATGGCGCGGCGATGATCTTGCGCGAACGCGCATCTGACGGCCCCCTCGACCGCGAGAGCTTCGCCCACTTCCTCACGACGATCACCGGGCAGACGTGGGCGTATCGCCACCTCGTTCGTGGCTTCCTCGCCGCCCGTCGCCGTTACGCGCGTTACGCGCCAGAGTACCTTGCCTACGTCTTTCGGGAAACCGAAAAGACGGTCGACCGTTGGCTGATCGAAGCCGCTGACGACGGCACGCCGGAAGGGCAACGCGTGCGCGTGACCGTCAACTTGCGTCGTCGCGGCGAAACCTCGATCACTTTGGTAAGATGAAAACCAAGCTGATTGCAGCGTCTAAGCGCTACGATGTTTGCGAGCTGGTCGATGGAGCGCTGGTGATCACCAGCAAGCGGGCGCAACGCGGCGTCAAAATCCTCCGCAAGCTTGCGCCGGGCTGGCGCGAGTGCCTCACTCAGGCCTTAGACGAGCGAGAGTTAGACGCCCTGTGTTCTCAGGCATTACGCAGTTGACAACCACGCGTCGCCCTGATAATCGCGGTGCCGCTGTTCGACCAACCCCAACCCCGGAGGCCTGCATGACCTTTGTTCTCACCATCACCCTTGACAACGACGCTTTCGGCGTCAGCTCTCGCGCGCGTGGGCGGGAGCTTGCGCGCGTGCTGAAAGAGCTTGCGCTGAGTGTCGAAACCGGCGGTGTTTACTGCCCAGACGACGGCCGATGCCGCGACAGCAACGGCAACACCGTAGGCGAGTGGACGGTTAAACGATGAGCTGTCTGATCGTCAGCGCTGGCACGATCGACGCGGTGCTCACGATCTTGCGCGCCGCAGAGAACGGCCACCTCACCAGCACGCTACGCGCCGCTGATGTCCCTGCCCCGCCTGACTACCTACGGGGCGAGTTCAGCGCAGAGGCCGACGCGGCATGGTCCGACTTCGGCGCCTGGATGCTCGCCGTCTACCAAAGGACACGGGGGCGCTAAGCCCCCCCCCCCTTCCAGCCCCAACCCCATAGAGGAACCATGACTGACTCCGCTCCTAGCGCCCGCCCACTGCTCTCCCGCTTTCTCGTCCGCATGCCTGCTGCCCTTTGGCCGGACCTCCGCGGCGCGTGTGCCTACATCGGCAGCGCTTACGCCCCGCACTTCTCCTCATCCGAGGCTGACTCGGACCTGACCCGCGCACACCTTTATAACAACGCTGACTCGCCTTTCGCCGTGGCGGAGTTCGCCTCTGTTCGCGGACCCCAGATCAATCTGCTGACTGACTCGATCCGCCGACTCTCCCCGCGCCTGCGTGAACAAGCCGCCATCGTCGGCCGGATCGACAGCCGGGACGCCGGTGGCACGTACGCCTTCGCAGTCGACAGCAACGGCGATTGCGGACTGACTCCGATCGACCCCGAGAGCGGCAACCTCGTGCTCGCTGTTAACCCGCTGACTCACCGGCCGCTGACTGACTCGGTGATTAGCGCAAACAAGTTCGCCGAAGTCTACCAACGTGTTCACGAGCGGCTTGGCCTGCCCGGCCTGAGCCGCAGCCACAACACGCCGATCACCTTCGTTACTCTCACCGCCGTGTGAATAGTTTACTGACTGACTGACTGACTGACTGACTCGAAGAGCTGGTGGCAGGGGCGTTGTGCCTGCAGGCACGCACCCTAAGATGCCGCCGCGCTGCATAGGGCGGCGCGGCAACTCCCCTGCCACCGAACCAACCCAGGAGATCACCACCATGGCATGGTCCACTTATCAGGAAGCCATCTTCAGCGCCCTCCCCGCCCTCCCGCGAGGGCACGCAATCGCGATCAATGCCGGGCCTGGCGCCGGCAAAACGACGACCGCGGTCGAGGCCGCTAAGACCGTGAAGCGGGGCACCGCCCTCTTCGTCGCGTTCAATCGGCACATCGCCCAAGCCCTCAACGACAAGCTCAGCGGCACGCGGTTCGAGGCCGCTACCTTGCACGCTACCGGCCGTCGCGCCGTCGCGAACTCCCTCGGCGGCCGGGTCGACGTCAAGCCCGGCAAGTACGACGACCTCGTCAAAGAGTGGCTCGACTCCCCCGAGGGGCGTGTGCAGTGGCAGAGGCACAACTTCACCAACCAATGGGAGGCGAAGCGTACGCTCAGCGACCTGATCGAGTTCGCCCGGCTCGCCCTGCCTGACCTCAAGGACCTGACTGCCTTCGCCCGGCAGGCCGACGCCGCCGGCCTCGAGTGCCCCGACGGTTTCGCCGAGGCGACCGTTAAGCTGCTGAAGAAGGGGAGCAAGCTCGCCGACAACGATGGGGTGATCGACTTCGCCGACATGATCTACCTTCCCCACCGCTGGGACCTCCCCGTCCCCCAGCCTGACTGGGTCTTCGTCGATGAGTGCCAGGATCTCAGCCCTGCGCTCCTCGACCTGGTCGGCCGACTCCGCGGACCCAACTCGCGCGTCCTGGCCATCGGCGACCCCATGCAATCCATCTTCGGGTTCGCGCACGCCGACACGCGCGCCTTCTCGAGGCTCTCCGAAACCCTCGACGCAAAGCAGATGATCCTGCCGGTCTGCTACCGCTGTCCGACCTCCCACGTTGCACAGGAGATCCGCCCGCTGAACCCGCTGATCGAAGCGGCACCAGGCGCCAAGGACGGTTGGATCTATCCCGCCGCGCCGCACCAGATCCCCAAGCTCGTCCAAGAGGAGGCCGACCCCTCGAACATCCTGATCCTCTGCCGCTTCACGGCGCCGCTGATCAATCAGGCCGCTAAGCTCCTGCGAGCTGGCATCCCAGCCAAGGTCCGTGGTCGTGACTTCGGCGAGACGATCGCCCGGACGATCGAGCAGATCGCCCGGAACTTCGACTGTGAGAGCGCCAAGGAGATCGAGGACTGTGCCAGGCAATGGGCAGACGAGCAGCGCCGGAAGCTTGAAGCCCGTGGGTGCGGCCCTGGGGCGATCGCGAATAAGACGAACCTCGCTCACTGCGTCATCGCCGTCGCCCAGAGCTGGCCGACGCTGACCGTCTCCGGCCTGGTCGCCCAAGTCCGCCGCCTCTTCTCCGATGAGGCTGGCTTCGCCGGGCCGACTCTCTCAACGATCCACAGGGCGAAGGGACTCGAAGCCGAGCACGTCATTCTCCTGGGCGCAAGGAAGCTGGGGCAGCCGGTCAGCCGCCGCTCCTCACCCGAGCAGGATGAGCAGGAGCGCAACCTGCGATACGTCGCGGTCAGCCGGTCGAAGAATGGCCTGACCATGGTCGACGAGGTCGACGGAGACGAGGGGATGGACGAGAGCGAGAAGGCGGAGGTCAGCAATGTCCCTCAAGCGTGAGTGGCTGGAAGTCGAGATCGCCGGGATCGCCTTCACATCGTGGCGGAGGCCGGCTGTCGACATGGCATCTGGCGGGTTGCGCTTCATGCTTGCGCCGACTGCCCAAGATGGTCGTTTCCCATTCCACATTGCCGTGCATTTCAGCCTCTTCAACGTACCTGCTCACCAGCTCGACTTTCACGCGAAGCGCCTGGCAGCGCTGTTCTGCAGCATTGGCCGCCCTGAGCTAGGGCACCTCAAAGGACAGGACGAAGAAGAGATCACCGCGAATCTCCGAGGCATCATTGGCTATCGGCTCATGGCCCAAGTGCAGTTCTCCGAGCCGGCATCGCCAAACGGTTACACCGTTCTCAGCTTCAAGGCGGCCGAATGAAACCAGGCAAACCCTACACCCACCTAAACACGATGACGTCGTTGGGCGTGCCGCTCGACGTCCCCCAGCCGAGGGCACTCAACCTGCGCTCATGTACTCACAGAGAGGCGCTTGTCGACGGCGACATCGACGTGGACCAAGCGATGCGGAACCTGGGCTTCGGCGGCCGGCCGCCTCTACACGCGAGCGAGCGCCTGATGTACGCCGTCTTCTCCGAGGCCCTGAACGATCTCTTGAAGAAGCCGAACAGTGGGCATCCGAGGAACGTGGGCGACGCGCGCCGGTGGTTCCTCGAAACTGACAGTGATTACTTCCTGAGCTTCGAGGCGATCTGCGACCACTTCAACCTCCCGGCCTCGAAGATCCGCGCCGTCTTGCTAACGCCGAAGATCGAGGAGCGGCGCAAGGGACTGATCGCCGCCACGCACCGGAGTGAAGCGCTCGACACACGCGCTGATCGTATGCAAATGGGTGCGGAACATCGCGCGCGGGAACAAAAGCGGCGCGTGAAGCGATTCCACGGTTGACACGGATTGAAAGCAGGCGTAAAGAGATCGCGCTGTTCTCGTCCGCTGATTTGGAGGTCACCATGTTGAAGAAAAAGAAGAAGAAGAAGGTTGCCGCGGCGCCTGCGCCCGCACCCGCTACCTCCTTCATCCCCACCCTCGACGCAATCCCCGATCTCGACGTCCCCGAACGTCTCCTGCCTCAAAATATCGCGACGATCCTCGAAGCGTTCTTCGAGCGGTACGAGGACGGCTTCCCCTGGGGGCGCTACGACAAGAGCAACATCGAGATCCGCTTCGCCCTGCCCCTCGACCCTGGCGCCTGCGCCTGCGGGCACCAGCGCTCGCACCACCTCGCCGAGCCGGGCGCCAAGCCGGGATCGGTTAAACGGACGCGCTGCACCTTCGCGCCGCTCGAAGCGCCGGCGTGCCGCTGCGCCAAGTTCGCCGAACTCTACTTCACCGGGCAGCTCGATCTCGTCGCTGACTCCTTGCTCGAGAAGGGGCGCGAGGCGATCGTCGACTGGAAGACGACGTACAAGATCGACTATCGGACTGCGCGCCGTTACGATCTTGACTCGCAGCTCACCGGGTACATCTGGGCGCGCAACCAGCTCAGCAAGAAAGGCACGCGCGCTGTCCAGGCCGCCTACATCGGCGCGATCGAACTCAGCAAGCTGCCGGCGAGTAGCAACACCTGCCAGAAGCATGCCGTCCCTTACGTCGAGTGTGCCGCCCTTCATGCGAACTTCCAAATCATCGGCCCGATCGAGCGAACGGACGCGGAGATCGAGCAGTGGCAGCTCGACATGAAGGAGATCGGCAAGCGCTTCCTTCACCTCCACCGAACCTTCCCTGGCCCGCGCATGCTCTCTCGCCTGCCCATGGAAGGGCGGTTCAAG
Organism: uncultured Nitrospira sp.; assembly: GCA_964465695.1. Lineage (GTDB taxonomy): Bacteria > Nitrospirota > Nitrospiria > Nitrospirales > Nitrospiraceae > Nitrospira_D. The sequence goes on along the minus strand of CAYXKP010000011.1, from coordinate 40,493 downwards.
GCGGAGTGCGTGAACTGCGAGTTCTCCAGGTGGTGCCGCGCCGGCCGCCCCGAGCTGCCGACTGACGCCCACCTGCACGCCTTCAACCTGCAGCGCTGGAACCCGCTCTCCCACATCCTCCACACGGGGGACGAGGCGACGGTGGCGCCGAAGAACAAGCTCTTCATCTCTAACAGCGTAGCCTCCGACGTGATCACCTGCTCGACGAAGGCGGCGGCTCGCTGGATCTGGGGCTGGACGTCGCACTCCGCCAGCCTGCCCCTGCGCGCCGGCACCGCGGTCCACACGGCAATCGAGAAGTGGCTCAAGAGCGAAGAGCCGGGCGACGTGATCGCCCACTTCCTCTCCACCTACAACACAGACTAGGAGCATCGATGGAACCCAAGAAGAAGAAGGTCCGCCGCAACGTGCTCGCGCGCATCGAGTTCTACCACGATGACGGGGCCGAGCACTCGGACTTCCCCTCCGCCGACACCTTCGCCTTCGCCCGCTTTCGGACGCGGATGAAGCGCCTTTATGAGGAGGAGCGGGAGGTCTGGGAGCGCGGCACGATCGCCGTCGACTCGATCACCGCGATGGAGCAGGCGTCGAGGGCCGAGCAGCAATTCGTCCTGCAACGGGGCGTGAAAGATCCGCGCCTCCTCTTCGGCGGCTCGACCGACGCGGTTGAGCAGTACCTGGCGCGTAACCTGGCGCAATGGCCGGGCAACGTCGTTGTCTGCGCGCACACGAAGAAGGAGAAGATCATCCGCGACCCGAAGACCAACACGGTCGAACGGCAGGGCCTGATCGAGATGCACGGGGAAATGGTCCGCGGCCTCTCTGCCCCCGGCCGCCTCTCCGAGCGGAACATCCTGATCTCTCAGTACGCCGAAACCTACCGCCTCACCGCGGACGACAAGGGCCGGGTGCGTGTGCAGACCCAGAACGATGGGGAGTGGCTCGCGCAGACGCAGATCGGCGCGCCGGATGGGTGCGAGCCTACCTACGAGGCCCTTTGGAAGGGCTGGCCGAAGAAGGCGCCCCGGCCGCCGATCCACTGCCTCCTCTACTCCGATCCGGGCGGCAAGAAGACGACGATGCTGGCGACCTTTCCTGGCCCCCTCCTCGTCCTCTTCTTCGACGGCGTCGGGAAGGAGCTGCCGTTCTACCGCGCCTTCCCCCAGGCCAGCGTGCGGAAGGGGCGGACGGCCGAAGGCGTGCGTTTCGTCGAGTTCTACACGGAAGGGGGTGAGGCTGTGAAGTAGGCGAGCATCGAGCACTGCAGGCAACGACACTGAGCAATCCCAACCCAAGGAAGGACCACAGATGAAGGATTTCGACATCGCCGGGCGTAGCTATCAGCTCATCGCCCTGGGCGAAGCGATCGTCGCTCTCGTGAAAGAGAGCGGTCTCTTGAAGGAGAAGAAGCGCAAGGCGCGTGCGACCAAGAAGGACGCCGTCGAGGACGCGCCGGCCGAGAAGAAGGCCGACCGCCCGAAGAAGGCGAAGAAGGCCAAGAAGCCCCTGCCGGAGAGCGAGTTCGACGACGGTTTGGACTGACCGCCGGCATAACCCACAACCCAACACTCTCAACCCCAACTTCTGAGAAGGAGTCACGATCATGGCGAAGAACAAAGCCACCACCGTCAACTGGGACGACGTTCCCGATTCGAACCTCCTTCCGCCGGCGCACACGCTATGCAAGATCGCGGAAGCCACCATCGGCCACGACAAGAAGAACCGCCTCGTTTACACGGCGCGTCTCGGCATCCTGAAGCCGAAGGAGCTGGCGGGGCGGAGCCACTTCGAGCGCTTCTACATCGGCACCGAAGCCGACCCGAACGCGGAAGATCCCGAGACGTGGAAGGGCTTCGGCGTCCAGCGCCTGAAGAGCTTCATCACCGCGACCCTCGGCGAGAAGCCGAAGGGCAAGGCCGATCCGGCCAAGGTGTTCGCGTCCCTCGCCGGCGGCAAGGTCGGCATAACCTTCAACACCCGCGTCGTCCAAGACAAGAAGGCCGACGGTACGCCCAACCCGCGCGCCGGCACGATCGACCAGACGACCGAACCGTTCGCCGCTGGTGACAAGGAGTACGGGCTGATCACCGGCGCCTCGCCGACCTCCGCGCCCTCGAAGGGTCGCAAGAAGCACGAGGAGGAGGAAGAGGAGGAACTCGAGGAAGAGGAAGAGGAACTCGAGGAAGGCGACGAGGACGAGGAAGAGGGCGAGGGCGACGAGGACGAGGGCGACGACGAGGAGGGTGACGAGGAGGAAGAGGAAGACGACGAGGAGGGTGACGACGACGAGGAGGACGAGGAAGAGGAGGAAGAGGAAGCTCCCCGCCACGCCGCTCCGAAGAAGGCCGCCAAGAAGGCCTCCAAGTAGTCCCACCGTTCGCTGCAGCCTCAACTAGCGAGAGGGGAGGTCACCCTCCCCTCTCCCCTACCCCGGAGGTTCCAATGATCAAGATCAATCCATACATCGGCACGCCGAATCCCTCGGCTGTCCAGGTCGGCGACATTGTCGCGATCCTGCTGTCCTTCACTGGGCGGGCCGCAGGTGGTGCCACGGTGCCCGCGTTCCCCCAACTCGAAGACATCATCTCCCTCAACATCGCCCCCTACAGCGTCTTCGCGCCGGATACATTGCGGATCTCGATGACATCTGCTGAGTTGATCGCCGTTCAAACACAGCTTCGCGTGCACTCCGCCGACAGCACGAACCCATCCAACATCCTGCTGAGCGGCCCGAGCAACGCAGGCTCGCAGCGCTACTTCATGTGGCAAGAGTGCTTCGACCTGGCCGACCTCGCCATCACACCAGCCCTCCCAGGCCAGCGCTTCCTGCTCCTCGAGATCGTGGCGGCCGATCAGCGGCCCGGCGTCAGCCACCGCTTCGGCGTCGTCCCCCAGCTCACGGACGCGAAGACGGCCGCCGCCAGCAACGCAACCGCGCCCGTGCGCGAAGGAGGGTACATCGTGACCGGCTCGACGCAGAAGTTCCAGACGAAGGCAGGATCGCGGGTGCCGGCGACGCCCCAAGACCCGAACGGGGAGCCGCCGCCTGCGGGCACCATCATCCCGATGAACATGGTAGTCAGCACGATGCTGCTGCCGGCGGGGACGAAGGTGGGGTAATGGTGCCCTTCCCCATCGAGGCAATCGCGAGGCTCGCATACGAAGTCAACCGTGCGTATTGCGTGTCCCTTGGGGATAGCTTCCAGCCTTCGTGGGAACAAGCGCCTGAGCAGCTCCGCCAAAACGTGCGTGACGATGTTGCACGTTACCTCAACGGCGATCACGGCCCAGAAGCGGCACACGAGGCGTGGCGGGCAAAAAAGCTGGCGGATGGGTGGCGACACGGGCACGAACAGAACGACGTGCATAAAACGGACCCACATCTGCTCCCGTTCAGCCAGCTTGGGCAGGAACAGCAAGCGAAAGAGTACATCTTCCACGCTGTCGTGATGGGCGTAGCGCGACTGCTGCTCGACGTTGAAGTGTAACTCCAACAGGGCGGGCTTCGGCCCGCCTTCCTCCAAGAAAGGCAACCCCATGACGATCGAAGAGAAGAAAGCACTCATCTCCCCCTACTTCACCCCGCAGGACTTCGACAGTCGGGACGAGCCTGGGACCGGCCTCGAGAAGATGAACCCGAAAGTCCTGCAGCTCCTCCGCACCATCCGCGAGACGACGGGCGCGCCGATGTGGATCGCCTCGGCGTACCGGACGCCGAAGCACAACCGAGCGATTGGCGGCGCGCCGAACAGCGCGCACGTCCACGGGCACGCGATCGACTTCAGCTTCTACGGATCTGACCCGATGCCGAGCAGGCTCCGCTGGCGCGTCCTCGAGATCCTGATCCTAACCAAGACGAGCCGCTTCGGCCTCTACAACTCCTTCATCCACATCGACACGGCGCCGGAGGCATGGCCTCAGAACGTTGTGTGGCTGGGCGGGAAGTAGGGGTGAGGCCTCATGTCAAATCGAGTTCCCCCGTGGGGGAGTAGGGACAGCCGGATCGCCCTGATCGGTGAGGCGCCAGGAGAGTGGGAGGACCGGCAGCGGCGCCCATTCGTCGGCCCCTCCGGCTACAAGCTGCAGGACTGGTGGCGCGAGGTCGGCCTGAAGCGAGATGATTTCTACATCGACAACGTCTTCCCTGTACGCCCGCCGAACAACGACCTCTCGAAGGTCGATCGGCTCGAGGTCCAAGAAGCCGCCCAGGCGTGCGTTGCCCGGCTGCGCGACCTCCCCAACCTGAAGCTGATCGTCCCGACTGGGAACTACGCGCTGCGGGCGGTCCTCGGCGATCCGCTTTGGGGGATGGAGTCAGCGAAGATCGGCAACCTGCGCGGCAGCATCATCCCGCACGAGATTGGCGGGCGGAAAGTCAAGGTCATCCCCACAATCCACCCGGCGATGTGCTTTCGCCAACCGCGGATCGAGAAGCTGTGCGTCGCGGACTGGAAGCGGATCGCTGGCTATCTGGCAAACCCGAAGGCCTTCAAACGGAAGAAGCGGGAGCTGAACTGGAACCCGACGCTACGTGACATCAAGGCCTTCGAGAAGGAGGTCGCGGCTGCTGCGGAGAGCGGCATCCTCTCCATCGACATCGAGACGAATCCGCCAGAGCGCCAGCTCCTCTGTGTCGGCTTTGCCCTGACGCCCTACTTCGGCATCAGCTTGGAGTGGGGAACGTGGCAGCAAGCCATCGGGCGGCTGTGCCGCAGCCCGATCGCGAAGGTGGGCCAGAACTTCCTCTACGACGCGTATTGGCTTTCCTTCCACGGGATCACGGTGAAGAACTGGCGCTACGACACCTTGGCCCTGAATCACTGTAGGGACTCGAACCTTCCTCACGACCTGGCAACCCAGGCGTCCCTTTACACGACGCAGCAGTTCTGGAAGAGGGACGCGAAGGATGAGGCGGTTCAGCGGAAGCTGGACATCAGCAAGTTCGACGCACTGAAGAGGTACAACTGCATCGACGCGTGCGTGACGAGAGAGATTCTCGACGTACACCTCGCTGCCCTAGCTGAAGGAGATCACCCATGAGCACCGATCACAACTACGAGCGGCTGCCGCAGTACATCAAGGATCAGCTCGCCCAGGCCGGCGTCACCGTCGAGGACGTGCATCAGCAAATCTTCGCCGGCCTCGCCCGCGAGATGTGGAAGATCAGCACGACGCGGAGCAAAGCCGATATGGTCACCGCGCTCGCCGACATCCTCGCCCCAGACAACTCGGAGGCGACGATGCTGCGCGCGCAGTTCATGCGCTTCGCCGGCGTCCTCCACCAGCTCAGCGGCTGCTCCTGTGAGGAGTTCCGTCGGCAGTTCAGCCCGCAGCTCATCAACCTCTACAACCTGGGCGCGGCCCAGCTCTTCGACGGGGCGGTTGCGGAGGCGATCGAGCGGGCGAGGGTGCAGACCTTGATCAAGGTGCCGACTGATGAGCAAGGCCACTAAGCTAGGCGGTGTGCCCTTGGGGCGGCCTGTACGCGCTGCGAGCAAGCTCGTGCGGGCCAGCACCTACTCCCCCGACCGTTCGCTGCTCTTCTGGCGAGAGGAGAAGTTCGAAGTCCCTGTCGAAGGCATCTACGCAGGCTGGCGGACGCTGCATGACGTGGAGCAGCGGAGGGTTGGCAAGTCAACCTTGTTTTCAAGTGCCCTCTTCGGCGACAACGGTGAAGAGCGGTGGGTCAACAAGATCGTCAAGAGCCATCCGCATACTTGCATCATCTACACAGATCCGCGGAAGAACCCGATCCTCGTGCCGTTCGACGAAGTCCTCTGGTACGCCCCTCTGCCCAACGGACAGGCTTCGCCACAAATCCTCTTGAAAGGTGAGGCCCCTAAGCTATGACCCCACGGCTCGACTTCCACGATCGCCACTATCGCAAGATGTTCGCGCCCTTGCTCGACCTCATGACGCACGGGATCGCGGTGGACGTGGAGGGCCAGAAGGCCCTCCATTCCAAGCTCCGTGCGGAGTGCGACAACCTGGCGGACACGATCGACAACCTCCTTGGCGTGAACACCTGTGCCCGGTGCCGGGAGCCGAAGGCTGAGCACAAGGAGGTTGAGATCAACCTCAACGAGGGCCTCTTCACGAAGGCGAAGAAGCCGAAGGAGAAGAAGCCGAAGCTGCTGAAGATCCTCCGGTGCCCTGGCAAGGTCACTCAACTCCGCTTCTCCAAGATCGGCGCGACGATCGAGGTCAGGGAAGGGATTAAACGGGTTCGCGTTGCCCAGCTTAGGAAAGACGATGGCGCCCTCATCACGCTTCCACCCGACGACCCGAACATTGCACTCCTTATTGCTCAGCGTAGCTCTGAGGGCACAGCTCGCGTTGCCGGCCGCTGGGGCGCCTTCAAGGGCGCACGAAAAGCCGCCGTCCTTGATCTCGCCTCCGACCTCGCCCACTCCTTCAAGCCCAGCGGCGAGTCGATCACAGCGAAGAAGGATCTCTCAACGCCGAAGGTGAAGGCCCTTCTCTACAACCACTTCGGCTTCCCCACCCTCAAGGCTGGGGGGAAGGAGACGGCGAACGAGGTTGCCTTGCGCCGCTGCCTTCTGAAAGCCGAACGGCTGTCCCGGCTGCCACGGGCGAAGAGTGGGCCGCTCTGGAAGAAGAAGCCGAGCCTGGCTGTGAAGATCATCACGGCGATTCTCCAGCACCGGACGGCGTCGAAGACGGCGACCTTCCTCGTTGAAGGGAAGCTCGACCAGGATGGGCGGCTGCGCTGCAGCTACAAGTTCACGACGAAGACGGGGCGGCTGGCAAGCTCGAGCAATCCGATGGGCACGGGCATGAACCTGCAGAACGTGCAGCGCTCGATCCGCCAAGTCTTCATCCCTGACGAAGGGTGCATCTTCCTCGAGGCCGACTTGAGCCAAGCGGAGAGCCGGGTTGTCTCGTGCCTCACCGGGGACAAGGGGATGATCGAGCAGGCGCGCCTCCCCTCCTACGAGTTCGACGTTCACACGCACAACGCGGCTCTCGTCTTCCGCATCCCCGAGAGCGAGGTTACGAAGGAGCAGAGGTACTTGGGGAAGCGGGCAGTCCACGCGTGCCTTACGGATGACCATGAAGTCCTTACAGCGGAGGGGTGGAAGGGGGTCGCAACTGTTACGGCGAAGGATGCAGTAGCAGAGTGGGCGGAGGACGGCAGCGTCACGTTCCGGTGCCCAATCGCTGTTCACGAGTACGACGCACCTTCTACGCTCCTTGCATGGGAAGGCCAAGCGTACTCTCAAGTCGTCACCCCAAACCACAGGATGCCGTACGTCACGAACGGCAAAGTCAAAGTGGCGCAAGCGGCGGACCTTTGGTCGCAATGCCGCACAGGCCGCCTACCTACAAGCGGCCTGTTCGCGCCGGCGGCTCCTACAATGCCCATGCAACCGGACGTTGTCCGATTCATCGCCGCCTTCCAAGCGGACGGGCATTACCTGCACGAGCGGCGCATCAACTTCCAGTTCAAGAAGCCGCGCAAGATCAAACGACTTACTGCGCTGCTCACACGCCTTGGCTGGGACTTCACAACAAAGAGGTACGCCACAGGCGTGACACGGGTCACGGCACTCGTTCCTCCCCTACCTTTTGGCCTCAAGTGGAAGGAAGTGAAGCTCTTTGGCCCATGGCTGCTGAAGTTCTCAGAAGAGGGGCTGGATGCCCTTCTCGATGAGGTCGCTCATTGGGACGGATCTACACGCAAAGCTGCTTCGTACTACTTCAGCGGCAGCTTGGAGAACGCGCAGTGGGTGCAAACGATCGCGCACCTTCGCGGACGCCAAGCGCTAATCCGTAAGGGTAATCGGTGCTGGCGCGTATCGTTCAATGTGCGGACACTGGCTCGCTTGGGTAAACCGAAGGAGGTGATCACAGAACATAGCCCGTACGCGCGCGTCTACTGCCTGACTACGACCAGCGGATTCTTCCTTGTCCGCCGCAACAACAGAATCTCGGTCACAGGCAACTCGAACTACGGCATGAAGGGGGAGCGGCTCTCCGAGATCCTCCTACTCGACGGGTACATCCGCACCCCGGACGAGTGTACCCGGATGATCGAGAGCTTCATGGCGGCGAGGCCCTCGATTCGGAACTGGCAAGCTGACGTTAGGAAAGCCCTCATGCGGAGCGGCACCCTTCGCACGAGCTGGGGGCGGGAGTTCTCCATCGCTGGCCAGCGGCTGAGTGATGACCTCTACAAGGAGGCCTACGCCTTCGTCCCCCAGAGCGAAGTCGGCGACCTCTTGAACCAGTACGGGCTGATTCCGGTGTGGCGCGAGCTGCGCCGGCGCAAGCTGAAGAGCCGGATCAACCTTCAAGTCCACGACGCCCTCGTGATCTCCTGCCCGCCGAACGAGGTTGCGGAGGTTGCTCAGATCGTCAAGGATGCGCTCGAGCGGCCCCGCGTTTACACGGGGCCTTGGAAGGGGAAGCCGGTGGAACTCCTGATCCCCGCGGAGTTCAAGGTCGGCTTGAACTGGGCTTTTAAGCCTGGGGTGGAGTGGAAGAAGCTGCCGGATGCCAAAGACATCCAGGCAACTGTGAATGAATTGTGGAAAGAGAGGAGCAAATAATGTCCCCCGAAGAACAAGATATGCGTGACCGCGCCAGGCGCGATCGGGAGCTGCTGCAGCGGTTCTTGGACTGGAACCAAGCCGACGAGCAGCGGGCGCTGCTGGAGAACAAGCAACGGGCAATGGAAGAGGAGTTCGCGAATGAACTCCATAACGAGTTCTTCGGAGGCGGCGAGGAAGAGGATCAACCCAACGGGCGCGTGTCCGCTGTCCCGGCGTTCGACGAGCTGATCCCCTGGTTCATCCGCGACATGGCGGAGAACATGGGCCGCGGCGCCGCACGCTACGGCTCGCGGGATTACCAGCGGGCCGAGCCGCTCAAGATGCTGACGAAGGCGTACGCGCACTTGCAGGAGCACCTCTACTCCGCGATCTCCGGCGCGCCGCATGATAGCTTGGAGGGCATGGAGGCGTCCGCGGAAACGCATGCGATCAAGCACTTCGCGGCTGCCGCTTGCAACATCATGCTGCTCGCCTGGTTCGCCTGCTACCGGCCGGAAGCGTTCGACCTGTGGGCAGATATGGCTATCGGGATTCCGCAGGGGAAGGGTGAGGGCGGCCAATGAGCACCTCTGACTGGCAGCGCGTTGCCCTGGCGACCTCGGCCACCACCGTATACCTGCTCATCGTCACCGCGGTCGCATGCTGGAGCGCGGACGAAGCGCACGAACGGCTGGTTGCCCTCCAAAAGAAGTACGCCACCGTTCGCTTCGAGGGTGTTGGGAGGCCCACCCTGGCGGCCCAAGGCAGCGAACAGCCGGAGGACAACAGCGAGTGCATCACCATTGGCACTCTCGACGGGGACGAGGAAAGCCGCGACCACTGGCAGCAGCTCTTCGTCCGCCGCGTCCCCTGTGAGGCGCACACGCTGCGTGTGAGCGAGGGGTTCTTTGGCCGGGCGGGAAGGGATTTCAAGTGAAAGCGCAACCCAAACAGAACTTCCTCGAGCGGTTCCTCTACGCCGCCGGGCGATCCGAAGTCCCCCTGGAATACTTCATGTGGTCCGGGGTCTTCGCGATCGCCGCGGCCCTGGGCAATCACGTCTGGGTCGAGAAATTCGGAAGCCGCCTCTACCTCAACATCATGCTCTTCTTGATCGGCCCATCGGCCGCCGGCAAGGGCGTTGCGATGAAGCGGGCGATCGAGCTGCTCCAGAAGCTCCCGGCGACCCACGGGAAGATCATTCAGGGGAAGCTCACCGGCGCCGCCCTCGCCGACGTCTTCGGCCGGGACGATGGGGGCGGGGCGAAGAAAAAGAAAGACCTCACCGAGCTGGAGGAGGAGCACCTTGTCTACTACACGCCTGAGATGGGGAACTCCCTTGGCGACGGGAACATGGCGATCGACTTCATCCGCCGGGCGACCGATTGGTTCACCGAGGCCGGCGCCACCATCACCGAGGCCACCCGAACACACGGCCGCATCGTCTTCCGCAACCCGGTGATCAACTGGCTAGGCGGCTCGACGCCGGAGTGGCTGCACGAGAGCGTCCCGCGGAGCGCCATCGAAAGCGGCTTCTTCGGCCGCTCGATCCCCGTCGTCGCCAAGTACGATCCGCATGACAAGGCGTCGCGTATGCCGCGGCCGGAGTTCCCCGCGGATCTCGCTGACGTCAAGGAGTGGCTCCTGGCTCAGCTCCACGAAATCTCCCTCCTCGAAGGTGAGCTGCGGCTGACCACCGAGGCCTGGGAACTCCACGACGCCTGGTACATGGAGCGGGACGCGCCGAACGACCCTGCACTCCTTGCGAGCTGGAAGCGCATGGACGACATGGTCCTGAAGCTCTCGGCCCTCCTCTCGATCGCCGACGGGCGCAGAGACATGAGGGTCAAGCGGACACACGTCGATCAGGCGATCACGTTGCTCGAGCGGGCGCACCAGGCCCTCCCCGACCTCGTCAAGGGCGCCTCACTCTCGAAAGAGGCGAGCAACCTGGATTACCTCGCCGCGGCGATCGAGCGGACGGGGACGATGCCGAGAAAGACGATCATCCGCCTCGCATCGAACCGAGGGATGAACGCGCACGACGTGAACAAGTACCTCGCGACGTTGATCGAGCGCGGTGACGTTGTCCCTGAGACGATCACTTCCGGCGGCCGGCCAGCGACGGTCTACCTCTGGCAAGGGCCGATGACGATCGACCTGGGGAAGCAGGAGGAAGAGAAGAAGGTCAAGGCTGTGGCGATGCCATCGGCGCCGCCGGAGAGGCGGAAGAAGCGCCGGCCGGCATAGCGCCTTGGGTAGGCGCGGGAGGCGCGACCTCCCCGCCTCCCGGCACCGGCTGCCCAGCAGTCGGGTCGCCGAAGACCTCCCGCTCCATCAAGGCCTTCTCAGCCTGGTGGAAGGTACGCTGCACAGGGTCGAGGCCCCTCTCCTCACGATCCAGCACCGCGCCAAGGCGCGCCATGTTCTTTGCGAACTTGCTGCCATACGGCTTCCACGTTCCGGCCTCGAGAACCATGTTGGTCAGGTGGCGGCTGGAGAGGATGCGGCTGAAGAGGGTTGGGGTGAGGAAGAGGAAGGCCGCGGTTCCCGCTGCACCAGCAGGGCCGCCAACGGCATTGCCCGCCAACGCGCCTGCGCCAATGACCGCGCCTCCATGATTGGAGAGGAAAGTCATTGCCCCGCGTGCGCTCTGCGAGAACAGGTTGGCCGCGGCGACCTGGCCCGTCAGGCTGCCCGCGCCGGTTGCTGAAGGCGCTTGATGGACCTCGAGCGCACGCGCGACTTTTTGAAGGCGTTCGAGGTAACCGATGTTGCCGGCGAACAGCTCCTTCAACATCGGCCCGTTCTCCCCCTCGAACTTGAGGAGCTGGTAGAGCTTCCCTCCTTCAAGGGCAGTGATTGGGGTCTGCGGAGTACCCGGTTCCCCCGCAACACGCACGTCGAGGTCACGGCGGCCAACGCCCTTCGTCCGCAGAAGATTCGCCGCCCACGCCTGGCGCAGTTGCTGGAACGTCTCCGGCGGCACAGCCTGCCGAATGTGCTTCAGGTAGTTTACGCCCTTCTTCGGATCGGTGAGGGTGTCAAGGATCTCGGCCGGGGCACCGAGGAACGCCTCGATCGTCCGCGTGTGCGTCCCAGGATTCGACGTGTACTTGGCACCGGCGATGTCGACGAGCTTGGTCACAAGGTCGTTCTGGAGACGGCGTGCCGTGTCCCTGTACTCGCTGTTCGCCAGGCGCCAGCGCTCGTAGAGATCCCCAGGCTTCCCCGTTGCCTTCAACGTCTCATTGTCCGCGCGCTTCAGCATCTGCGCGACTGCGGTGTCAATCTGCGTCTGCGCCTCGCGCACCACAGCTTTTGCGCGCGTCTTGCCCCCAACGATGCGGCTCTTCAGCTCGTTCAATACCTCAGTCACTGTCGAACGCAAGCTGACCGCGGACTCGTACGAGATCACGTCGGGCAGTTCTGCTAGATCCTTGGCGAGCTGCCCACCGTTCACTGCAGTCCCAATCCCCGCCGTCTCGCTGAGGATGTCCAAGACTTTGTTGATGACCTTGCTTTTCTTCAGCGCCTTCGTTGAAACTTTGGTATTCGAGACTTCGAGCGCTTTGCCGGGGGACAGCATTTGCGGCGGTCCCATAATCGGCTTGTCGTCAGGGCCGTAGATGCCGGTGGGCGTCGGAGCGCCGTACACAGGCGGCACCTTCTTGCGCCCATACCGAGCAACCAACTCCTGCTCGATCCCATTGTAGAGGCCCTGCGTTCGCACTTGCGCCGCGTTCACGAGGTCGAGGTTCGAGGAGATGATCAGGCGCCCAAGCTCATCCGCTTCCATGCCCGGACCGCCGTCTCGAGCGATCGCCTCGAAGATTTGCGTAAGGCCAGCTTCGCCGAAGGTGAACTGCCGCTGCAGCTTCGACCCAGTCGGCAAGCTCATCGTGAAGTTTCGCATGTAGTCGACGCCGAAGAGAGATGTCAGGCGATCGAACGGGAGGAGCGGTGTGCCGGCGCGCCGCCCCGTGATCGTCTCTCCCGGCGCAACGCCAAGAGCGTCACGCACGGTACGCCGCAGCGTACCTTCCGGTGGGATCATCGGGTCGAGGTTCATGCGAACGGCGAGGTCAGAGAGCATCTCCGCGTGCGCTGGCGCGATCTCGTTGATGAACTCCAAGCTGCTCAGGCCTTGGGGCGTCGTGCGGGACCACAGGTACTCAGGAGGGTTGGGAAGCATGCGGCTGACGCCGGCTTCCACCCCTTGCCCAATCAGCTCCCCTCCAGCCTGGTTCGCTGCAGCGCCTGCAATGTCGCCGATCGACGGCATCTCGCCGTCAACCGCAAGCCGCTTCCCTTCCTCCAGCGTCTGCCCAACAGCGCCGCCGGCGCCCGCTGCGACAACAGGCACGCCGCGTTTGATGAACGGCGCGACGAGGCGCATGGCGACAGGAGCGTACTGGCCCGCTTTAAGCGCTGCTGCAGTAGCCATGCCGCCCGCACTGGTTCGAAGGGCGTTCGCGGCGATGCCGGCTGGGCTTGCCATCATCATGCCCGCCGCGGTGCCCACGATGTTCTCCGGCGACGTCAGGGACTCGACGATGCCTTCGCGCCGCTGCTGCAGCTCCTGCTGCCCTGCCTCATCCCCGCGAGGATAAGGGGCGGCGCTGCCGGGGACAGGGACAGGCTGGCCGACAAGCCCTTGCACCTGAGCGGTGATCTGCCGCTGAACTTCCGGGTCGTTGATCTGGGCAAGCTGGCTCTCGGAGAGGGCAAGGCCCACCCGCTTCCGCTGCCCGCCCGGCAACGTCACGGCGATCTTGACGCGCTTCATCTTCTCCGCAGCCGGCGGCGTAGGCTGGGGAGTGGGCGAAGGAGTGGGCGCCGCCATCGGCGGCTGCTGGTCAGCCATCAGTTCATGTCCTCAATACTCTCGATCACCATCTGCCCACCACCGGGGAGGTTGATCGGCGTCGGAGTGGGCACAGGGGCTGCAGCGGCTGCCGGTGCTGTGGGCGCAGGCGCGGCCTGCCCACTTTCAACACCGATTCCCTGCTCCGCCTCAAGCTCTTTGATGCCACGGTACACAGGCACTTCACCACGAAGGACACCTTGTGCTTCTTCAGCCTTAGCGCGCGCTAGGTCGTCGATGGCGCGAAGCGCAGCTTGCATGCCGTTGACGGTCGTCCACTCATTCCCTTGCACTTGGGCCAAAGCATTGTTGAAGTCCTGGTTCGAGATCGTGCCCGTCGTGTTGTAGAGGCGGGCGACGAGGAACGCGAGGCCGGTCTTCAGCGTCTCCAATCGAACCTGCTTATTGGAGGCTGTCTCCTTCCACCGTTTGTACGCAGTCTGTGCTTGGTCGCTATCCGGTGACCACAGTGGCACAAAGGCGTTCACGATCTTACTAAGGCGCTCTTTCGAGTTGTCCGAAAGGCGTTCGAGTGACGCGGGCACACCAATGGTTTCGTCTGTCACGAGGGTCGACAGCTCGCTTGTGAGTTTTCCAACCTGGCTTGCAGCGAGCAAAGTCTTCTCGGCGGCGCCGATCGTTTCCGGCCGGAACTTGTACCCAGGCCCGCTGCTCTCCTCAGTCATCACTTGTTCTACCGGCTTCCCATTCGGATCGAGGCTGCCGTCCTCGAGGCGCGCCGGCTGGACCAACACATTTTGAACGATGGTGCTGCCGTCAGCGCCCTTCTTCGTCCGTTCAATCAGGTAACCCTTCGCTTTCGCCGCACCCTTCTCTCCGGCCTTCGGGATCGGCTTCGGCTCCCCGATCGGCACGGTCCGCGGCGGCTCATTGCTCAACGTGCCATCCTCGTTGTAGACAGGCTGCACATAAGAGGGCTGCTCCGCGAGCGTCCCGTCTTCCAACTGGACGATCAGCGACACCTTCTCCGCACTATTCAACGCCCGCTTCTCCGAGCCTGCATCCGCAGGTTTGCGCCCGACCTCGACGCGTATCGCCGGCTTGCCGGTGAGCGCGCCGGTCTGCGGGTCGGTAGGAGATTGGACGTCGTAGGTGACCTCCCACTTCTTCCCGTCCGGGTCCGTGACGACATCGACGACCCGTTTCGGCGTCGGTTGGCTGATCGTCTTCGAACCGGCGGCACCTTTGCTGCCGGCAGGCTTCTGTCCCATGCCGAAGAACATCCCAAGGACTTTGACGTTGAACTGCTTCTCGTCGAGCTTGAGGCGCTCTCCAGCGATCCGGTTGGCCTCCTGGTCCACTGCGTTCTGCGCCCGCGCAGCGTCAGCTCGTTGGTTCGTCGCATAGATCGACGCGTTCGCTGCAATCTGCCTCCCAAGCACGCCTTGGTTCGCTGCATAGATTTGGGCGCCCGTCGTTTGCTCCGTCCGCATGTTCTGCGCCTGCTCTTGCATCACGCTGTTCATGAGGTTCGCCTGATCCGCCCCAAAGATCCCTTGGAGAAGGGCAGGGTCGTACGCGCGCATCACCTCATTCGGCGAAGCGCCGGCGGCGATCTTCTCCTGCATCGACGCGATGACCTGATCTTGGAGCTTCCTCTGCAGCTCATACGCCCCGCTGCGCTGCTGGGCGACCGCCATCAGGCCGGGGATGAACGTCTTGACCTGCGGGTGCTTCACGTTTGCGGCAAGGGAGTTCAGGAGTTCAACGTTCCCCTGCTCTGCCGCTAGCTGCATCGGCTTCAGGAAGCCCCCAATGGTCTGCTCTTCCAAGGCGGCTGCCCGCTGCATCTTGGCGACGCGGACTTGAAGCGGCTCGCCAAGAAGTGATTCGATCAAACCGCCAACGAAGCCTGCGTTTCCCGTGTCGAGCTGCGGCTGGGTAGGCAGCGCCCCCTCGGAGGCCTGCCCACCCTGCGCCATCTGCTCGATGACGGCAGTCTGCTGCGGCTGCGGCTGTCTTTGATCCGGTCGCTTCGGCTGCATGGCAGACCTCAGATGCTCTTGTTAATCGAGAGGCCGGTGTTGAAGTTTAACCCGCTCGTCTTCGACTTACCTTCCGCGGCGAGGGCGGTCAGGATCGTCTGGATCGTATTCGCGCCCACCTCGATCCCCATGCTGGTGAGGGCCTGGGCGAGCTGCGGGCCGAACTGGCTGGCCTGCTGCCGGCTCTGCAGATCGAGCTGGGAGAGCTGGCTTTGGCCGAACGGGGTGCCGGCCAGGTTGGCCGCCGAGAGGCCACCCTCGGCCGCCCTCCGCGCCTGCCCTGCCGCCTGCATCGAGTTCTCGACGGAGCGGCCGATCAGCGGGAGCTGGGAGTTCATGCCTCCGGTTCGAAGGACGTCAAGGAGCTGGCCGAACGCCTCACTCCGCAGCCCCGACGTCTGCTTGTCGAAAGCGTCGATATAGGGCTTGATGTTCGGGGCCTGCTTCGTCTCTGCTTTTTGCCCACCTGCCGCCATGCGTCACCTCCGCGGCCCCGGTTAAACGAGGGCGCTCTGCTTCTCCAGTACCATAAGCCACGCTGCTTTGCCACGCCAGAGGCCCTCAAACTTGCCCAGCTCCCTGTACCCCAGGCGCCGGTGCAGGCGAAGGAGGGCAGGCTGGCAAGTGACGGCAAAGAGCTGGCTGAAGTGCTCGAAGCCGGCCTCCGCGGCCCCCCTCCACAGCTCCAGGCCGGCCCGCGTTCCCCGCACCTTCGGGGCGAGCCAGAAGCCGAAGAAGGCGCCCGAGTAGAAGGGGGAGAACCAGGCGGTCGCCTGCAGCTCCCCATTCGGCTCCAGGGCCAGGAGCACGACCTCCCTGGGCAGCCGCTGGAACATCTCGGCCAAGGACGGCGGGTCGACCCAGAAGGCCTCCGCCTCCCCGCTCCGCCTGACCTCATGCCACCAGGCAACGAGGACGGCGTCGACCTCCCCCGGCCGCCATTGATACCACTGGGCCTGCTCCATCACCGTCCCTGCCTCTCCCCAAGCCCCGGCGCGACGTACCAGTCGAAGGCCACACCGTAGACCTTCACCGGCTCGCGAACATCGCCCTCGAGCCGCAGGGCGAAGCGGTAGCCGCGGTGCCAAAGGGGGATCTCGGTCACCTGCCGTCCACCGGTGCGCGGCGGGATCGGCAGCGGAACCTCCAGCTCACCAACGGTGAGGGTCGGGTAGAGGATCTCGCTCCCAACCTCGGCGTCGATGAGAACGGCACGAAGGATTGCGGTGGAGCCGGAGGGGGCGCGAACGCTCTGCGTCTCGATCGCGAAAGGGATCGGAGTACCATCCTCACCACCATCCAGGGACTCACCTTCGACCTCCAATGCCACAATTTGAGAGCCGATCACGCCAACTAGGCTGGTGGGCGATGTGAAGACCCTAACGACGTCCAAGCCAAGGCCCATGTCCCGCCAAACCTGCTGCTGGAAGTTGAACGCGAACGCCGCCTCGTCCCCCGCGATGATGTACTCCTTCGCGTCCGCTGCCGCGGAGTTGCAGGCGAAGGGCGCGTAGCCGGCCTCCTCCAGGCCAAAGAAGAGGGGGGAGAGGGCGGCGGAAATCAGCTCCGAGGACGATCCGTTGAACGCATGCACGCCGTCCGAGGCCTCGTAGATGATCCCACCGGCGGTCGGAACGACGCTCGCCACGTTCACTGTGCCGGGGATATTCTCAACCTGGATGATCTGGTACGGGCCGGCGCCCTCACCCACAATCCGATAAAGGTGCTGCGTCGAGAACACCCACAGCTCCCCACCCCAACGGACCAGCTTGACGAGGACTTCCGAGTCCGACGTGACTTCGAGGAAGCCGTCAGTTCCTTCTGGCCTTCCTGCTTGGGAGTAGTACACCCGGCCCCGCTGCCCCGACCGATCACTCAGCCACCACACCCGGCCAAGGTGCGGCCCCTCGACCTGCCCGAAGTCCGCCTCTGGGGGAACGTTGTTGAAAGGGAGGTCAGTGAACTCGAGATCGCCAAGGACAGGGGCCTCGAGAAGCCACTCGAAGCTCGAGCCGGCCGGCCAAGTCGCCGGCGCGTCAAGAACGAACCCACTCTCAGAAGTCCTCTCTCTCACCTGTCTCCTCTCTCCTCCTACTTCTAGGTAGGAGAGGACAGGGATTGCGTAGTCCACCGCGGAGCTGAAGTACCCGCTCACCTGATCCGCGTTGAGCGTCAGCGTCCCCACCCCAGGGACGAGAGGTCGAATGTTGTACTCTCTGAGATCGGAGACGATGTCGAGGATCTCCCCTTCCCCTCCCCCAGCCCTTCCTTCCCTCACCTGATCAATCGGCCAGCGGCTTGCGAGCAGGGGCACGGCGCCGTCCCCGAGCGTCCGCCAGACCTCGATCTCATCCACGCCCGAGGGCACAACGTCCTCTCCTACAGGGAGTTTCCTCAAGAGCACAGGCTGGCGGTCAAGGGGGTAGCTCCCAAACTTCACCGGCAGCTCCGGGGAAGGATTCGATCGCGTCCCCGTTTGGCTGTCGCGATAAGTGAGGAAGTAAGAAACCTCCCCCCGAATCCCGTACCCGCCGATGAGCACCGGCATGTCGATGTCTACGACGGTCGACGGCTTGCCCTTGATCGCCTTCACCGTCACACGCATGGCGGTGATCTGGGAGAAGTCTTGGCCCTCGACGATCTCCGCCCGCGACTTCGCAAAGGTCGCCTTCGGGATGTCCACTTGTTGGAAGCTCAAGTCCGGGGTGAGCTGCGCGGTGCCAAAGATGGGGAGGAGGTCCAGGGCCGGAATCGTCTTCTTCACCGCATACTTCGGCAACGACGTCGTCTTCACCGTGACTTCGTCGATGATGCGTTGGCGGGCCGGGATGTTCTCCTCCGCGTACGCGAGAGTTGCCGCGGCAGCGCTGGATCCGAACTCGCCCGCGTCGTCCCCCGGCGCAAAGTCGAGGCCGATCTGGATGAACTCGATGCTGGCCGGCTCGCGCACGTTGAAGAGGAAGCTCAGGTAGTCGAGGTCAGAGGAGCCAGGGAACGGTTCGAAGTCCGTGGGGAGGAAGCGGCTTGCGTCCCAGGGGGACGGGAGGATGCAGTCGACCGTCAGAATGTCCCCGTCACCAATCGTGATGGATACTGTCCGTCCAGCTAGCGCCGTCGCGAAGCTGCCCGCGCCCCGCGACAGCGCCTCCTGCTTCACCCACTCGTACACGAGGTTGGGGTCCGCCAGGTACTTTTCCCGCTGCGTGTACCCGGCCCCGGTGAAACCGCCCAGCGGGGGCGTGATCCCAGCCGACCGTTTCTGCCCCGCCGACGTGATCTTCAGCGGGCCGACCGCGGCGCCGCCCCCAGAGACGAACAGCTCATCGGGGAGGCCGGGCGCCGGCGCGACAACAGCAAAGTAGAGCACCGTCCCGTCAAAGCCGTCCTCGATCAGCTCCGCGTCGCTGCCGTCGAGAGGGACGCGGTAGAGCTTGCCGGCGTCCGTGCCGATCCAGAAGGCCTCCGCGAAAAACTCCATGGAGTGCGCCGTGCCCGCATCAGCAGGCAAGCTGGCAACTGCTTGCCAGCCTGCCCTTGAGCGCACCTCCGGCGTGAGCATCGGGTGAACGCCTGCGGCACGCCGGAGGCTACCCTCCGGCGCACTCTCTTGCGCCCCCGCGAGCCAAAGGCGGGAGCTGAAGTTCCTCAGTTCGGTGATGGGCATCTTACTTCCTGATCAGCCCTGTAATCGACAGTTCGCCGGAGGCGACCGTGCCGGCCTCGTCCGTGAACCAAGTCAGCCGATCTCCGGCAGCCACAGTACAAGTGTTGGTCGTGTCCGAGCAGGTCGAGTCGCCACTTGCCGGGCTGCAACGCAGCGTGCTTGGAGAGCCGCAAGGCGAGCCATTCTTCCGTAAGCTGACGGTCACACTATTCGGCGATGTAGGCGCAACACCAATGTCAACGTAGATGTTGGAGACTGTGAACGCGGTCGGCGCCCGGCTCAAGTCAACGTTCGCTTCCGTCAGCGAGTTGAGATTCAAGTCAAAAGACAGGTAGTTATCCGCCTGTACAACAGTACCTGGCGCTGTAAACATGAAGAAGCCGCCTGGATGCGTGTCAACATACGCTTTCGTGCTCTGCTGGGTCGGCACTTTCGTATCCGAGTTCGACGTAAAGGCGTCTTCGTCCAAGATCGCCGTGCCTGAGAGCGAGCCGTTGATCGTCGGGTTAACGATGGTCGAAGATTGGTGCGTCGTCACAACAGTCTGTCCACTGATGATCACTGGCGATTCGAGCACAGGCTCGAACAAGCCTTTGTTCGTCAGCACTTGGCTGGCTTCCTGCTGCACGATCACATCGTCTCGTGCCTCAAGCACCGGATTCGCTCCCGCAGTCGGGGACTCGATCAGAGAGAACCCAGGGCCAACACTGCTGGTAATCGTGCCATCCAGCGTGAGCGTGAGTCCTGCCCAGGAGCCAGGCTTGAGTGCAACAGAAACGGACGTGTTGGCTGCGCTGGTGAATCCGGTCCAGTCCATCGTGACCGAGCCAGGACTCGCAACAGGGCCTTCTCGGCTCGTCCCCGTACGCTGGAGCACTTGTGCCGCGTCCACCATCTTGGTCTGCCCAGAGCCAGCAGACGGTGTGTCGCCGAACGCGCCAGCAAACACACAATCCGTCACCCACGCATTGGCTGTCACAGTCGTAACGCTGCTTGATGGCTGGCCGGAGCCAGCAGCGGCGCTACCAACAGCATCCACTGGCGCTACAGGGTCCACGCCAAAGTAGCTGGAGACGTGCAGCACACCGCTGCGAGCAGACTTGAAAGTTGCTGTCACGTCTCTGCTACCAGGCGGCACATTCGTTGCCACCCAGACGGAGGCATACGCAGTCGGAGTGTCCGCTTGAGCCTGCGACGCCGCTAGCGTCATCGGCTTGCCATCAACCGTCACCGCTTCGGGCAACGAAGCGGCGCCATTGTTGCCCATCACGACACACGCAACAACAGCGTTTGCGTTGCCCTCTCCAACCGTGTGCGTCGTCGTATGGCGGATAGCACTGTTCACATACGTCCCAGCCGTATACGCGTCGAAGCTGATCGCCGCGCTGCTAGGCTGCGACGAAATTGCCAGCAGAGCTAAGCAGAACCCAAGTAGTGTCCGCAGTGACGCAGAGCACTTCCACACTTGCATACCGTTCGTTCGCATCGAGATACCCTCCTGTAGTTGTATTCACCCACGGCAAACTAATGGTCTGCCCCGTGTTCGCCTGAAGCCTCCACTTGCCCGCACCCTTGCCCGCAAGCCTTACAATGCTGCCCACCGCTGCTGTCGCAGGGAGGGTGACAGTAACACGGGCGGCATTGTTCGCAATGTACCCGGAGTTCACTGCCGCTGCTTGACTCGTTCCTGTTACTTCCGTCCATGCCAGTCCTCCACTTGACAGGGATTCAATCTTATCACGAATGGCGTTCTTCGTCGGCACTTGCAGGGAGCCGTTCCAACTTGTCGCATCATACGCATCATCCGGTACACTGACTGGACTACCAAACGACGCAGGCCCAGCATGATCAAGGACCATCTCCGTATCCGTGACCAGCAGGCTTTTCTTCGCCCCGCTCACCGTCTGATCCGCCACCTTCAGCGCAACGAAGTTCTGTTGGGCGCCAATGCCGCTGATGTCATCAACACGAAAGCCCACTCGCTCGCTGATCACAGCAGAGCTTTGCAACGCCGGCGCACTTGCCACAGACGCATACTCTGCCGCACTCGCACCGATGATGTTCTCGTCAATCACAGCCTCCAGCGCAGGCGTGCTCGTGAACACCCCGCTCGCAACCATCGTGCCGTCCGCCTTCACACGGAACAGTGCTTGCGTCCCTTGCGCCCGCAGCAGGTCGCCCGACTGGCCCGCCTTAGCCACAATCTCCACAATCGGCTTCGCCGCGTTCGTGGCTTCCACGTACAGCTTGGCCGGAACCGAGCCGTCCCCCGTCGAGTCCTCGCCGATGCTGACGTCGCCCACGTGGGACAGCTCCAGCGCTGTGTCTTGCGAACGCAGGCTCCAGCCTTCCGCCGCTCCCTGACCCGCCTTGATCCACAGGCCCTTGAAGGACTCCAGTACCACCGGGCTGCCTGAAATCGGCTCCAACAGCACGCCGATCCGCTCAGCCACAGTCACATTATCCCCCTGCGGGCTGGACTCCACAGCACAGTGCCGGGTTACAGTCATGTCCCCGCTCGCTACGCCATTGTAGTCTACACGATCGTAGATCAGCCGCGTCGTGACGTTATTATTCGTCCCAGTTGTCCCTGTAACCTCGCGTACAGACTGTGACGCCTTGAGTAAGTTAAGCGACAGCGTAAGATTCGACGTATCATCCTTGAACGTCAGCCTGCGCTGATCCCACACCATGGACAACTCGGCCCCAAACGTCGTGTTTTCGATCGTCCACGTTCCAATAAGGGCGCGCAGTAATGCCCAATTTGCCTCACGCGCGCTCGCGTTCACCGTGCGCGCGCTCGCGTCGATGGCAAGGAGCGCGCCAATTCCATCAACGACGTCTAACGTGCTCTCGCCTACGAGAAAGCGCGCGTTCTCTCCAGTGTTTTCTGCAAGCCGCGCATTGAGCACAAGGTTGCCGGCCCCGCCACTTCCCGACAACGCCCCTGTGGCATCCGTTGAAAGGACAGTGTCGTTCAAGGTGCCGGCGCGCCCAGCAATCTTCGTAAACTCTTCCGTGTCAATGCTACCACCGCCACCGCCGCCACCTTCGTCCGCCGTAGTAGCCTGGCTGCTCTCGACCACAGTCTGTTGGTTAAGCTCACTAACCGCTCTCTGCAGGTCAATCAGCCGCACGGCGTCGTCCGGGTCAACTGGCTGCCCCAGCTTCGTAATCCGCTGCCCCTGCAGCGGCAGCGGCCCTTGGAACCGCGGCCCCTGCCCTCCCCTTATCTCGAGCCGTGCCAGGTTCTCCGAGATCCGCGCTAGGATTCGATTCAGCTCCCGCGTCGCGTCCGCGGGGGAAAGGCCGCCGCGGAGGAAGAACGTCTCTCCAGCCATCAGAGCTTTACCTCCACGAGCTTCGCCCACTCCGCCGCAAATTGGGCGAAGTCCGCGTCGCCCCACTCCGTATGCGCCGCCATCAGCTTGCTCACAACGGTCAACGCAAGCCAGAGGTCGAAGTGCTCCCCAACCGGCTCTTCCCGATTCGTCGTGAGAAGGAGTAGGGAGCCGCTCGCGTACCCTCTCCCCAGCGGCGCCCACAACCCTTCCGTCTCAAACTGCGTCGCGATCGTCGGCTTCGGGTACAGGCGGAACTCCCGCTGCGTCCCCCGATCCACCTGGACCAGGGCCACCGGGTTGCCCTTCCGCGCCCGCCAATCTCGGCCCGCCTGCGCCCAGATCACCTGCTCATCGACAATCGGCATCTCCCTCTTCTCGTAGAAGGCGCCAATCAATCGCTGGGCTGGGTTGGGCAGGGTGAAGCTCGCTTGCTCAAGGTCCAGGCTCAGGACTTCAGCCTTCACCCGCAGCCCCGCTTCCGCCAACCGCTCCAAGGTAAGGTCGTACTCCTGGGACGCGAGCTGGGCGTTCGCAAGGTCGCCACAGAGGACACGCACCAGCTCGAGAACACGCTCCTTACCCATTCTGCGATTCCTTCATCACTGCTAGTGCCCTTCCAACGTCCCGCCGGCGCAGCAACAACATCAGCTCAAGCTGCGCGATGAGCTTGGGGATGTATTCGAGGGGGAGGGCGATGTCATCCCCCGGCCCCACAACGTTCGCAAGCGTGGGGACGTAGCGGATCGTAACGCTCACCTCACCCTTCACCGCAGGCCAGATCGCAAGCAGCTCTCGCCCCAGCGACATCCAACCACCAGGGTGCCCGCTGATCTCCTCTAGCCACCGTGGATGCCGGCGCGTGAAGAGGCCCCACTCCAAAGGCACCAGGCTCTTCCCATCCCAAACCACCTCGACCACACGCGAGATGTCCTCGGCGATCTCAGTCGTCGAGTAGAGCACCCTGGCTTCCTCCAACGGGAAGTCGATCGTCTTGTAGATGGCATCCTCCTGCAGGCAGATGAGGCGTTGGGCCTCGCTGAGGAGGAGGTAGAGGTCAGGGGAAGAGATCGACGTCCCAGCAGGGTCACGCGCCCGGAGCAAGGCCTGCTCCGCCACAGCTCCCGCCTTCATCACCACTCACTCCGGCGCATGAGGATATGGTCGATCGCGGTCATGGTCGGATCGGCGTCCTGGCCCCCGTCGTACCGGGCGCCAAGGGCCAGCCGCAGCCCGCTGCTCTGCGGCGCCAGCTTATCCACATCGGCCGCCGTGTGGATGTCCAGGCGGCCCCACCGTGTCTCCGCGGCCTCCATCATGTTCCGCATCAAGGCGGCCCGCTCCACTTGGCCCAGGGCCGCCGCGGAGGTCGCCTCCCACCGGTAGATGTCGATCAACACCCCGTTCGTCAGGGTTGCGATGTCCACCTTCTCAGGAATCCGGTCGGTGAGTTCGAGGAGGGGCGGCTCGATCCAGTAGAGGATGCGGAGCAGCTCATTCTGGGACGAGGCAGGGTAGAGTTCGATCCGCGGCCGGCCCGTCTCCGGGTGCGGCGGCGCCTCCGCCCAGATCAGCGGTCCCCCCTCCTTCGTCGAGCGGGACGGGGACAAGTGGGCAAGCTCCACCGGGTTGACTTGGCGGAGCGCTGCCTGCAACCGGGGGAAGACGATCGTCGCCAGCCACCGGGTGCCCGGAGGTAGGTCAAGGTAGCGGCAGATCAGCATGGCGGCGGCTGTGCCAGACGCGCCGGGGTAGGGGGAGGACAACCGCAGCCCTGTCCCTGGCACAACCGCCGCCACCTCGAAGGCCAGCTCCCCAACGTGCAAGAAGCGGCCGAGGACTGAAGGAAGGGACTCGAGGATTGCCCGGCCCGCTTCGGTCACCCCGACGACATCACTATCCTGGGTCAGCGTAACGGTCAGCGTGACGGTCTTCGGGAAGGTCAGCTCAGAGGTTCGGCGCAGATGCCGCATCCGCGCCCGAGAGCACAAGTCCCGGTAGCGGAAGGCAACCCACTGCCCGATGGTCAGCAGGTCCGCGTTGGTCTGGGTGGCGAGGCGGCACTGCGCCGCCACCGTCTCAACGCTTCTTGGATCTTGCATTGGAGGCCGCCGGCTTGTCCCTCATCGAGTCCGCAGCCGCCCGCAGCTTCTGCGTCATCGTGAGGGTGTTCACGGGGTGGACGTCGCCACGCAGCGCCTGCTGCGCGCGCACAAGCGTCTCAGGCACTTTGCCTGCGCCGAGCCGCCTCATCGCTTGCCCGCCTTCTTCTTCTTACCCACCTTCCTCACGTCACCGTCACCCCGGCCCGCGGCCGCGGCCGGCTCGCCAGCGCTCGCAGCTCCGACTCCGGTAGCGACAGAAGGCGCATGATCTTCGACTGCAGCTCCTTCGGCAGGGAGGTCAGGTCCGCCTTCCCCCTCTTCACCGCCAGAGCCATCCCGTAGATTTTCCGCTCGTTCTCGTTCCCGGTCGGCATCCTGGTTCTCCCCAACGGGGGCGGGGGAAGGCGCCGTCGGCGCCTCCACCCTCATCCCCGTCACCATATCCACACCCGTCAACGGGTTGATCGAAGGCATGTTGGTTCCTTACGAGGTCGGTGTCGGGGTCGGAGTCTGGGTCGGCGTTGCCGTGGCTTTCGGGGTCACAGCGTAGCTGCTCTCCCGCCGATCCGTTCGATCCCACCACAACCCGGTGAAGGTCACCGAGGCGTTGTTGATGCCGCCACCGGTCGGGTTGTAGAAGTAGACTTTGACCTCGTTGTTCGTCTCGATTTGGGCGCCGAGGAGAATGAGGTCGTCATTCCAGTTCGACGTCGGCATGTCGACGGTGATGAGGTCGCCGGGTTGAACGCCCAGGAGGTCCAGGGTCACCGAGCAGCGGGTGACAGTAGCGCAGTTCGCCGGATCGGCGACCATGGACCACTGCTTGAACGCTGCCGTCATCCGGCTCGCCTGGTGCGGCACCGGTGTCGGCGTCTGAGCGAAGGCAGGACTGGTGGCCCCCACGAGGAGGGCCGCCAGCAGAATCAGTCGCTTCATGTCAGCTCCTTCTTCCTTCCCTGCCGCCGATCAGGCGTCCGGGTCCGAGCCGTACGTTCCGCGCCACGAGCCGAAGTAGCTCTCGGTGTGCCGCTGGTACGCCACGGACACGACGTTCCACGTCGACGGATCGGCGTAGGTCGTCTGCATCGGGCGGTTGCGGAAACCGAAGCGCAGGTCGTGCTCGCGGGCGAGGCCGATCCACCGCTGGGCGGAGGTCATGAAGTGGACCACCATCCAGTTCAGCTCCTCCGCGACGAGCGAGTTGATCTCGTTGTCGGCGGAGAACGGCTTGCCAGCGCTTCCCAGGATCTCGCGCGCGGCGAACAGATTGGTCGCCGTGATCAGGATCTTGTTGAAGCTGAGCTGCTCCGGGTTGCCCCGGTCGTCGGTCATGTTGTGACCGTGCAGCACCATCTGCTGGATGCCCGTCATGCTGAAGCCGATCGCCGGCGTCGGCATGTTCGAACGGGTCACCCCGTCGTCCCCGACGTGGTCGTCGAGGAGGGCCTCACCACTGACGAAACCGTTGAAGGTGTTGTCGAACGCGGAGTTGAGGACGCGGGCCGCGGCCACTTCGAGACGGCGGCGACCGCCGCGCCCCTGCTGCTGCGGGATCACCCGGAGCAAACCGTAGAGTTCGTCATCGAGCGCCTCGAAGGTCAGCTCGACGGCGGAGCCGTACGGCTTGGCCGCCGTGCTCATGTTCTCCTTCAGCTTGATCTGGTCGCGGGGGAACGCGCCGCCGACCGA
Organism: uncultured Nitrospira sp.; assembly: GCA_964465695.1. Lineage (GTDB taxonomy): Bacteria > Nitrospirota > Nitrospiria > Nitrospirales > Nitrospiraceae > Nitrospira_D. The sequence continues at coordinate 14,266 of CAYXKP010000011.1, read as the reverse complement.
CTTCTCGCCCATGATGCCGAGTCCGATGGCCCGCTGATCCTTGATCGGATTGTGGTCCATGTCGAACACGGTCAAGTAGTGGATGTACTCGGCCGGGTGCTCCTCACCCGCCTCGAAGAAGAGGCGGTTCAGTTCCGGGCTGAGTAGCTCCTCGATGGTCTGCGGATCGAGAGGTGCTGCCATTTGATCTTCCTTCCTTCCTTGCTTCCTTCAGCTCAGCCTAGCCGAGATCAGTCACCGAACTTGGCGCGGCTGAGCAGCGGCATGACGATGACGCGACCCTGCGTCGTGCCGATCGGGTCGACGAAGTCCACGACGACGCACGCAACCGCGCTCGTCTCGCTGGTGTCGACGCAGTACGCGCCTGTGGTGCCGTCCCTCACCAACCCGTACGCGACGAACTGTTGCGAGCGCGCCGAGGCGCCCGACGCGATGTTCGCTTCGAACAGGATGCCAGGAATCCACGGGATGTACCGGGCCTCGGCGCCGGCGACGCCGCTCGCGTCGGCCGCGGCGATGCCCAGAATCCCGTCCGGGTCCGTGGTGTCGACCGTCAGCTCACCGGTGTCGGCAACCAACGGGTCACCTGCCTTCCAGCTCGAGCTGGCCTTCTCGATCCCTCGAAGCATCGGGATGATGGTGCCCAAAAGCGGCTTCGAGGCATGCATTGCTCTCAAACCCATACTTCACCTCCACGCGCCTTTGGGCGCCAGTAATTCAGGCGGCCGGCGCCGGTTAAACGCCGGCCGCCTTACCTCAGATACTACCCTCTTTCAGGCGCTCTGCAAACTCATTGGCGGCGATCTGCCGCGCCATCTGCCGATTCAGGGCGCCCTGAACCTGCGGATCTTCCAGGTCGACGTTCGCGATCCTGATCCGCTCATCGTCCCCCAACCGGGACAGCTCCGCTTTCCCGGCCCGTCGGCGCTGCTTGGCAGCCACATTGGCGACCGCTTGCTTCACGATCACGCCCACCGACTTCGGCCGGCGCATCAAGATCGTATCGCCGACCCGGCGCGTCCCGTCGGCCTGCAGGAACTCATGGCCCTCCGGCATCTGCCGCCCCTGGACGACCTCCCACCGCAGCGTCTGAGCCATCCGAACCGCTTGGCCCTTCGCACTCAGAGGGTAGTCGTAACACACCCAGGCGTACTCGAAGTCGTCCTGCATGCGGGAGAACGTGAGCTGCCCGTCCTGGTTGAAGTGGCGCGCGATCTCCGCCTCGATGTCGATGTCTTCGATGTCAGCGACACCGCCTTCCGCGCCGGCCGAAGCCTCCTCCGCCTCTTCCTCCAGCTCCGCAGCGCGGCGCCGCAGGACTTCCCGACGTTCGTCCCCCGGAGCCGGCAGCCTGCTGTGCTCCCGCTCCGCCAGGGCCTTCCGCCGCTCCGGCGTCAGCTCCTGCGCCGCAACCGTCCGCTTCTTCTTCTTCTTCTTCCCGAGAATCTCGTCGTGCATCAGATCACCTCACTCCTTGTTGAGGGCCTCCCCCTCAGTGTTGCGACGCCTTTCCAGCCGTCTGTTCCGCGTACTCCTTGAACGTCTTGCACCGCCCCTGCGTGATCCGCAGAGCGAACTGGTCGGCCGCGCCCTCACCCTTGTACCCCAGCCGGGCCAAGGTCTGCTTGAACTTCGGATCATTCAGGCGTTCCTCGATCGGATCGGCCTCCGGGGCCTGCGCCAACCGGCGCTGCCCACCATGGCCCATCCCCGCAGGAAGCAGGTCGCCCTCTTCCTGCCGGCTCGCCTGCTCCGAGACGTGCGCGAGCACCTTCGAAATGTTCTTCCCGACCATCGCGTCGTACACGGTCTTCCGCGTGTCCGGGTCGGTGCGAAGGTGCGGCGCCAGGCGCGCCATCTGCGCCTCCACATCATCCTTCACCAGGTCGTAGTACGGCATGTCACCGGTGCCGATCCGGCCCGCCAGCGTCTCCAACCGCTGGTTCCCGTACTGCTCGATCGCCGACAGCTTGGCGTCGAAGGCCGCTTGCATTGCCGCCGCCTCCTGCTTCTGCAGCTTCCGCAGGAGCTTCGGGTCGCCGTTCTCATAGGCGGCCTCCCACTCCTCCTCGGTTGGCGGCATCGGCAACTGCGGCGCCGCGGCCGGCGGCTGCATCCGCTGCCCGAGCGCATCCCCCAGCGTTGTCGCGAAGCTCTGCATGAGCTGCTGCTGCTGGGCCGCCATCTGCTGCTGGAAGTCCTGAAGGGCTTCCTTCGTCACGAACTTGTCCTCGGCCGGCGGAGTCGCCGGCGTCGGCGTCGGTTGGGGCGCCTGGGGCGCCTCACTTACCTTCTTTCCCATACGTCACTCTCCTCCCCGCTTTTTGCGGTCTTTCGTTTGGCGTTGCGTCGCCCTGGTCACGTTGTCCCGCTCGATCACCCTCTGGATGTCGAGCATCTGCTGCTGCACTTCCTGAAGCGCTCCGCTGATTCGCGCGATGCTATGCAGGGACGCCGTTGTCGACGCCGCCTCCAGCTCCAGCCGCTTCCTGAGCACCTCCAGCCTGCACTCCAAGTGCTGCAAGTAGCGCTCCAATGCCGCCCGGCCCAACAGCTCCAGGCCCACCGGCTTGTGCTTCAACTTCATTTTGGAACTCCACCAAGTAACGGGCCGGGTCGCGAATCTGATCAAACGTCGAAAGGGTGTTCGCAACCAGCTCATTGCCCTTACTCACAATCTGATTCACAACCTCCAACGATTGGGCAGGAAGCTGCCCGCTCGCCGCAAGCTGTGAAAGCTCGAGGATGCCCTTGTAGTACCCCATCATCCGGTCAAGCAGGATGATCGAGTTCTGCCGATCCGCTTCCTTGCTATTCGAAGGATCTGTCGCGGTCAGCTCCACGTTGTAGTACTCGTCGAAGTTCTCGTCGTTGAGCGCAGTGGCGAGGACCAGGGCATCCTCCTCCCCAAGAACTCGCCGCATCTCCTCGGCAAGTCCTCTGTTCCCCGCCATGAGCTGCTCACTCTCCCTGTGGACGGCTTGCATCACCGAGTTCGTCGTCGCCATCCTCATCGAGTCGAAGGCTGTGGCGAAACGCCTATTCCCCTGCTGCGCCATCTGCAGCGCAGTGATCCCCGGCGTCCGCGTCCCGACCCCACCAGAGATCCGGCTCAACTCGCTCGTCCCCGTCCGCCGCTCTGAGAGGCCCATGATCATGGACATCGCTTGAGGGCCACTCTGGTACGCGTCCGCCATCGAAGGGAACTCGATCTTCGAAGGATCAGGGACTTCCAGGTTCATCCACGGGTAGACCTCGACGTCCTCCTCCAGCGTCCCCGTCTGCGAGACGATGAACCGACAGTTCGCCAGGAGCATGTTCAAGATCCAGAAGTTCAGGATCTCCGTGCCCGCAATCTGCTGCTGCCGGAGCATGTCGGCGATGCCGAGCCCATGGATCAGGTGCGCCCTCTTCTGGTAGGTGGCAACCTCGAACGGTGGGACGTCATAGGGCGTGTACTTGAGGCGCAGGATCTCCGAGCTACCCCGATCGTAGATAGCGTAGATGTCCTCAGCGAGCCCATCCCCGTCGATGTCGTACTGCGCGAAGACTTCGAGGATCTCGTAGAGTTCCCGGCTCGCCTTCCCGCTCTTCTGCGTCCCACCAAGGGCTTCCCTGGTCGTCCGCATCGGCTCATTCACCTCGCGTGGGCGAGCATTCTCCGTCCTCACCCACTTCCCCTGCTGGACTTGAAGCTGCAGCTCCTCCTCCGTCAAGTAGAAGCGTCGAGCGATCCAAAGCGCCGAACCAAGGCTCCTCGCTCCACCCGGCGTGATCAAATCTTCCACCGGGAGGGAGTAGATCCGTGGACTTTGCTTCGTGATCGTCCGCGTCCGCCGCTTCAGCGCCCTTCGCTCGAAGGGAATGTGGTAGACGCCCGTCCCAAGCTGGCAGACGTCGAGCAGCGTGTCCGCGGCGGCCGTCTTGACGTCATAACGGCGATAGCTGCTGTGCGTCAGCCACCGCTGCAGAATGTCCGCCGCTCGCTTCCTGAAGTCGCTCACCCCTTTGTCCGCCGTCCCGTAGGACGGGCGTACGGTGACCAATGGATCAGCGGAGAAGATCAGGTCGTAGGCCTGGGCGTAGACCGTTTCTGTAGCAGTCGCTACAAGAGGGACGACGAGGTTGGGCGCGTTCTTGATCGGGAAGTCCCTAGTCTTCCGCGCCGCAACCGCCTCATAGAGCTGAAGCGACTTTCGCCACCCCGCTTCGATTGGGATGCGCGCGCCGAAGGCCTCCTCTGTTTCCTGCCGCACCCACTCGGCGAACGCCTGTCGCTGCGCGGCAGTAACCTTGAGGACGCCCCGGCCCCGCTGCAGTTCAATCGTCTGGCTCATTCGACGTCCGCCTGTTGGCACCGAATCCGCACGGCACCCTGTCCTGGGTTGAAGCTGGGAGCCAGCCCCGCGTTGAAGAACGTCACCCGCGCCCGTCCTCCGCTCCCTGTGTCCGCCGTGATCGGGCTGGCCGAGACGAGGATCGGGTTCGACAGGATCTGGTCATAGGTCGCCAGGCACGCGTGCGAGAGGGTCAGCCCGGCCAAGCCGTTGATCAAGAGCTGCGTGTACTTCAGCGGCTCCAACGCGGGCATGTCGTAAAGGGCTTCGCCCTTCACGCCTTGCTCCTGATCGACATACGCCTTCGTCGCGAATTGCGAGGGCGTGGTGGGCATGGCGCTTCCTCGGATCTGCGGGAAGCTCGAGAACGTCTTGATTCCACCGATCGTCTGGTCGCTCCCCAGCGACACGCCCGAGTTCTCATCAAGGATCTCGAGCCAGCCGTCGCCGCCGCTGAAGTAGTACATCGGCGCCTTCCGGCCGAACTCACTGGAGACGCAAGTACGTGGGGCACCGCTCGCCGAGCGGCACACCCCATCCGCGACCAAAGCAATCTGCCCCCGCCGCGGCTCAAGGATGCGATTCAGCCTGGCGAGGGAAGGGACCACAAGGGTCGATGGCAGCCGGTTGCGCCAATCCCTCACCCGCTCGATCAAGCCGTTCTCGTCCAGGTCGACGCCGGCGATCCATTGAAGGCCCCGCGTCTCCCGCACCGGCTCCGTCGGCAGGCAGCCAAGGAGGTAGTGGGTGCCGGTGACTCGCTGGAGCGGCGGAAAGAGCGTCGTCGTGTCCTTCGAGAGGTAGATGGTGCAGAGGGTGTCGGAGTAGCCAGTCAGGGAGACAGAGGCATCCTCTCTCACGAGCGCCCCATCGACGTACGCGATGATCTCCTCACTCGGCGTCCAGGTCGATCCGGTGCTCGCCGAGCCGTCGCCGCCCGAGGCGACGAAGTTCCACCCCTCATCATCCCTCTTTTGTGCCTCTTCGAGGCACAAGAAGCGCTGGAGTTCGGTGACGAAGGCATCATTCTTCCGCGGCAACGTGTTGTACGTCGTCAGGCTGCAGCCAGAGGCCGGCGTCCGCGTTGCCGTGGGCGGAATCGCGTCCGTCCGCGTCGGGGTCGGCGTCCAATCGCCCACGAAGTAGGAGGGCGTCGTGGACGGCGTCGCCGAGGGCGTTGCCGTTGCCGTCGGCGTGAAGGTCGGCGGCGTTCCCGTCGTCGTCGGCTCTGCCGTGTTCGTCTGAGTCGGCGTGGGCGTCGAGGACTTCGTCGGCGTGAACGTGCGCGTAATCGTGGGGGTGTTCGTCGGCGTCGGCGGCGTGCCCGTCGGCGTATTTGTCGGCGTCGCCAACGTCCCTGTGAAGGTGTACGTCGGCGTGAACGTGTGCGTCGGCGTTAGCGTATTCGTGAACGTCGGGGTGATGGTCGGGGTTGCGGTCGGCAGCGCCGGCGCATTGACAACGTCGTACCACTCTTTCCCTGGCGCGTCGTACCAATCCTTGTCCGGCGCGTCGTAGAAAGTCGGCTGGGCAGCAGCGGCCGGCTGGGCCACCGCAAGCCCAAGAATCAGAAGTCCCAAAAGCCTCTTCATGGCGAATCCTCACGCCACCAAGGGCTTTACGAACCCAACCCGTTCTCGTACTCGACGTGCGCTTGCCACGTCACCGTGTACCCCGTGTCGCCGGTGATCCTAATGTCGATCTCATCGCTCGTATCGTCCTGCACGCAGGATGCGTTGAAGGACGTCAGGGTGCCCTCATTGGACACAAGCGTCGTCGTGGAAACGGAAGACATGGTGCCGCTGATGTTGAACGCGCTGCAACCCAAGAGGTAATGGACGCCCTTGCCCGCATCACTCCCATGCGCGGTCACGCGCGCATTGATGCTGGCGCGCAGGCTCGCCATCTTCCCCGAGGCCACCGAGATCGAGCCGATGACGGTCGCCGTGTTGTCGCTCGTGGCTACGCGGAACTGCCGGAAGCACCGCTGCGGGTCGTCTCCAGTCGTGTTCGTCTTGTCGCACCGGACAGGGCTCGTCGTGCTGCCTTGGGTCAAGTCATACGCCGTCCCCGCCGAGCTGTTCGCGATGTGGGACAGTGCGCCGGTGGACTCAAGTGTGAAACTGCTCAGGTCACCGCTCGCGGTGATCATGCCGCCCGTGCCACCGTTCGTGATCGACAACGCCGGCGTACTATCGTCGCTCGCTTCGAGCATCACGCCGCCGTCGTTGTTCTGCCACAGCCCCACGACACCTTTGACGAAGCTGAAGATGTCGCCCGTTCCGTTCTGCTCCACTCGGAGGCCTCTGCCCGTCCCACCGTTCACGATGAGGGCGCCGCCCCCGTTGGCCTGCGCGGTGACTTGAAGGGCGTATTCAGTCGCGTCATCACCAGCGACGACAAGGTTGCCGTCCGTCTCGACGATGATACCCTCGCTGCTGCTGTCGAGGGCGGACAGGATATTCCCCGTCGACTGCTGCGTGATGGTCAGGGAGACGCCGGAGTCGTTGGTCAGCGTCGTCGCGCCATTGGCGCCAATGACCATGCCCCCATTGCTCGCGTCGACCAGTTTGGCGATCACGCCTGTCGAGGCATTGGCCTGTTGCACGAAGAGGGCGCCGTTTGCCGAGGTCGTGTCGCTGAAAAGTGAGACTTCGGCGTCAGGGCCAACGTACCCAAGGGACAAGGTGTCTTCGCCGTACCATTCAAGAATGTTGGTCGCCGCTTGGTTCGTGAGCGAGAGCACAGGACCAGAGGTTCCTGGGTCCGTCGCCATCGTCACCGAGCCAAAGTCATCTTCCGCGGTCGCAGACCACTGCAGCAACTCACCTGTCGTTCCATCGTACCGGGCAAAAGTGTTGTCATTGACACTCGCCGCGCCAAGAACGATGCCAGCTTCGAGATCGTCGTAGTCGATTCTCCCATTCGCGGTGAACTCGATCGTGTTGCTGGCCGTCAGGTTGGCCGGGGCGGCGATCGTCACCTCATTGCTACCATTGCTGACACCTTCTCCAAGCATGAGTTTGGCGCCCGCCGAGGCACCGCCGAGGAACCGCGAGCCGCCCGTGCCCGCGACGTTCAACGCATAGCCGGCGCCATCTTGGTCGACAGTAAGGGCCGCAGAGGCCGAGTTCCGATCCACGCGAGCGCCCGCCGTGCATTGCAGCTCGCCCGCGCCGCTCGACGTGATTGTGCAGGCGGAGGCAGCGAGCTTATCCCCGCCGGCGCCCTCGTAGATGGCAATCTGGCCCAAGGTCGGCGCATCAGGATCTCGATCCATCAGCCCTTGGATCTCACTTTTCGCCGTCGTGAACTGGTCCCTCGTCGAGGACGAGTAGATCCGCGCCAGGACACAGTTCCCGCCGCCGCATTGGGCAGACGTGTCGCACACCCCGTTCGTATCCACCGTCGCCCCAGCGTCACACCGGCAAACGGTCGTCGGAGAGGCCTCACAGTAGGACGTTGGCCCCGGCGTGATCGCACTGGTCTGGCCGAAGGCCGGCCAGGCAATCGCTTGGGCAAGAAGGACGATCAGGAATCGAAGTCGGATGTTCATGGTTTCAGCTCCCCGCAATCAGGCCGCGGACGACAGCGGCAATCTCTTCGTCGAAGTTCGCAAGGTCCGGGCCGTCCGCCTTCACCCCACAGTCGAGGAGTAGGATGAGGCCGCCGGCGTTGATCACCGCACCTTCCGTATGGTTGGTCCCCAGGTAGAAGGTGACCGGCTTCTGCGGCTGCAAGAAGACGACGCGTGCGGTGGCGACCCCTGACCCTGTGATCAAGGGGTCGCCATCCCCACTCTCCGCCCCAGCCGCAACCTCTTTCTGAATATCAAGGACTTCGTCGCAGATGATGCGACGTTCGGTGAAGGAGTGGCGCCGCCCGTCGATCTCGACAGCGACACTTACTCGGACCTCAGAGGCCATTCGACGCCTTCGGGGCGATCACGTTGGCGATCCGCGGGCCAAGGACGCGGCCCGCCACCAGGCCGCCCAAGCCGTTCCCAACGATCTTCTGGAAGATCGTGAACCGGCTTGCGAAGTCGAATGTGTCGACGAGGAGGAGGCCGCCAAAGGCGCCCAGCAACAGCGGCACCACCGTCGCCACCGTCTTATCCACGCTGCTCTCCTTGAGCAGGGCCGCGACGACCGCGCACGCCATCAAGGTGAAGGCGTCACCGACACCAAGGGCGGAGAGCAGGGAATCCGGCGAGATTTCAGGCATGTCCTTCTCCTTCAATCAGCTCGATCAGGGCCAGGAGGGCGCCGAGGTCTTCCTCGATGTAGGCGAGTCGCGCACTCACCGCACTCAGTTGCCTCGGCCGCGCCTCCAGGTTCTCCAGGTGCCGCCGAACCTTGGCTGTCCAGGCCTGCAGCTCCTGCTTCAGCTCCCCACCTACTTCAGGCATCCCTTTTTCAGCTCCGCGTCGCACACGGCGAGTTGGCGCTGCGCGGCAGCATTGTCGCTCGCGGAAAGGCGGCACGCCGCCTCCGCGCACGACGCTGCAGTCAGCTCCGTGAGTTCCTTCTCGACCCGCCGGTCGAAAAGGGTGGAGCACCCGCTGGTGAAAAGGGAGGCCAGAATCGCAGCCCCAAGGGCCACGGCAGCGACGAAAACACGCTTCATCTCATCCCTCCTTCAGCCGAGAGCGATGTAGAGGCGCCCGGAGCCAAGGGTCGGGACGCGAAATCCGCGCCTCCACCACTGACAAATCACCCGGTGCATCTCCACGTCCGCAGCCTCGGCTTCGAAGCGCATCAGGACATCCCCGTTCGCGTCGGTGATCGACGCGACATGGCCGGCAGTTGTCGCACCAACCCACGTCACACTCTTGACGTAAAGCGGCTTGTCCCCATGGAAGCCGATCACCGTGTTGTCCACGGTGTCGACCTCCCACTGGTTGTTGCTGCCGTTGAAGCTGTTCGCCATTGGGCCGCCGCCTTACGCGCCGGGGAACTGCGTGCGCCGGCCCGTGTTGCCGCGGCCCAGCTTGGCACGACCGATCTCGGTGCCCCGCTTGGCGCCCTTGGCCGCCGCCGAGGTGTTCGAGTTCGACTCCCGGCCGCCCTTCATCAGGGGCTCCGCCCCCTTCGTTGCCTTCGACATCATCTGCCTCCTGGCCGTCTGGCGGCCCTCCGGTTAAACGCCCAATAGACAGCTCGACCCTAGCATGGGCAGGGGCACGGAGCAAACGCTAAAGAGGGCTGGAGGTCGTCGGTTCGTTGGCTTTGCCGGCATGGGCGGGGAGCCGCCGGAGGACTTCGTTGAGGGTCTTCTGGAGGTCAAGGAGCTGGGTGCCCTGGGCCTGGAGCTGGGACGCCAGCCACTTCCTGTCCTCAAGGTACGGGTTGGCCGCGGCGACCTTGGCGGCCTCCGTAATGGCGATCTCTCGGACGACGGTAGAGGTCACGAGCTTGTCACTGAGGGTAAGCCACCCTCCCGCGAGTGTGACAAAAACGCTCAGAAGCCACAGCGCCGCTGCCTTCCACAATTCAACGAAGCCAGGCGGAGGGTTCGGCGCCCACGCCCCTTCAGCTCCAGTCGATCTCGTCACGATGCCTTCTCTCATTCCCGAGCGCCCCTCGCGCCCGCTTGAGGTAGTTTGCAACGCCACGCTGCCGCTTCTTCCGCCCCTGCTCGCCAAAGGCGGCCCGAGGAGGGATCAGCTTACACGCACTCGCGAGAGCATCTATCACGTCGAACCGGGGATTCAAAGGGAACCCCGTAATCTCCGCCAGCATATCCCTGGGCAGGTCACTTGGGAGGATCAGGCGCCCCTCACCTGTGATCGGCTGCAGGATTGTTCTAATTCGAAACTTCTTGTCGATGGTCTGCGGGACTTTGACCTCGAAGAGGGGAAGGTGGATCTCCTCCTTCCTTGCATCCCTCTCCAGCATCGCGGCGAAGAGGGACTGCATCGCATTGGCCTCACAGCCAAAGAGGCGGGGTTTGAACTCCGCCTGGATTGAGTAGACCTTCTCGACCAGCTCGTCGATGGTCAGCCGGCCGGCCCACAAGTGACGCACCCACACCCGCGCATGGGCGTCCGGGGAGACGACCGCGATGGCCTGCCTGGCCTTCGTCTTCTCGCTCCGGTCCCCCGGCTTCCGCACCCCTGCCGGGTCGAGGAAGGCGTAGCACTCAATAAGTTCTGCTTTAGGGACTCGGATCTCCTGCTTGGCGAGCAGGGCATCGCCCTCTTCTACAAAGTCCATCAGGCCCAGCCTTACCCGGTGAAGCGCATCCGCGCCAGAGCGCCCAGGTCGCCGGCTTCGATGAATTGGGCGACGAGTTCTGGGCTAAGGGTACGATTGACCACCGTCCGCTCAACCGAGACGCCATCCTCCGCGGCCTCGGCCAGGATGTCGTCGAAGTAGGTGCGGGGAGTGGTAAGGTAGGCCCCCTTGTCCGTCAAGAAGCGGAGCTTGGAGAGGGGGAAGTCCACGATGTCAGGCGAGCTGGCATCGTTCATGTAGTTCAGGAGGAAGAGGGTGCCCTCCGTCCTCTTCTTGTAGAGCAGGCGTTGGAGGGTAAAGCCGATCGACTTCCCTTCAGGGATCTCGACGCCCGCCTCGACGGCGTGCCGGGCGACCTCATCCTCATTGTAGATCGCCGCCCCCTGCTCGATCGCGGAGCGGACGCAGACTTGCACCGTCTCATCGTTGTCGATGATGAAGCCGTAGAGATCCTGCACCGCCCACCGAGTGCCGATGATGAACTCAAGGGCGTTCTTCTGCCCGTCAATCATGTTCCTGCTCGCCTCGTGCCACTCGATGGCGCGCTGCATCACAGGGACTGATTGGGCGGCTTCAAAGGAGATCAGGTCGTCCTTGATCAGGATAGATGGGTGCTTGCCGGCGACGGCGCCGCCAACGCCCGTGCCGCGGATCGTCGGATCAGGGTACTCAGTCGAGCGGGGGAGGATCAGCTCCTCCGAGTTCCACGTCGTCGTGTAGAGGCTGGGCTTGCCCGGCCAGAACCGCTCCGGCCAAAGGGCACGTAGGAGAGGGTTCCCCTCAAAGTTATCCTTCAGCGGCCGAATGTGATCCTTCGCATTGTCGATCTTCTCGCCGCAGATCAGGATGCGCTGGTCCTCCCCTTTGAGGCCATAAAGGGTCGGCGTGGATTGGATGAGGATGTGCGCGGGGAGGACGTCAAGGACGAGGGTCGTCTTCCCGTGCTCGCGGGGGAGCAGAAGGAGCTTCCTGCGCTTCTTCGAGAAGTCGGTGAGGAAGTGGCAGGCCTCCGTGTGGAGGGGCGGGATCAGCCACCACTTCCCCATCACCCCACGGGCGAAGATGAAGAGGTTCTGCTCCGCTTGGGCCTTGAAGGTCTTGACGAAGGCTGCGGGGTCTGAAGGTTCCGCGCCGGCCTGCCTGACCTCCCCATTCTTCTTGACGACGAACTCCTCCCGACGGATGCGGAGGAGGTCCAGGTCCGGGGGCGGCAGGTAGTCTTCAGGCGAGACACGCTCCGCGGGCTGGATCGGCGCGTAGGCCTCCTGCTCCGCGAGGAAGGTCTTCAGGTCGAAGGGCTTCGGCTTCCGCTTCTTCCCCTTCTTCCTCCTCTCCTCCTTGAAGGACAACATGCTCAAGCTCAGACTTCCGCGAACTCAGCTTCGCAGCCCGGTTCGGTATCCCTGACGGCAGCCTTCAAGTCATCCGAGGTCACCGCGGTCCGCGCCCCCTTCTTCCACGCTGCCTTCAAGTCCGCCAGGCGCCGGCGGGCTGCATGGAGGGCCAGCTCGTCGTTCACGGCGGCCCGCTCCGGGCAGATTTCAGGGATCGGGGCCGGTTCCGGCTCCGCATTTAGAACGGCTTCCTTCGGGTGGGGCGTGATGTTGATCGGGGGCGCCATCGCAATCCCGGCCCCTAGGTTCATCGCCGCGGCCATGGCCTTGACGGCCTCCTCCGAGAGGTGGAGCTTCAGGCCGCCCTCGCCCTCATCCTGCGCGCCGCGGCCCTGCTTCTCCGGGCGCCCAAGGCCGGTCGCGCCGACGAAGAGGCCGGCAATGGACTTGGCCGCGCTCAGGCGGGTGCCCTCCAGTTCCCCGGAGTCCCGCAGCTCCGCAAGCGTCTTCACGCTCGCCGTGGCTTCCTCCCCAAGCTCCCGAAGGAATCGATCTGTGTATGAGGTGCGGAGCTTCTCTTGGAGGACGAGGATGCGCTCGCCGACGTCCTCCCTTCGAAGAATGGCGGAGATCGTCTCGGAACGGAGGGGCTTGGCACCGAGGGCGATAAGCTGGTGTCGGATGCCCTTGGGCCGTAGGCCCAAAGCCGCGAGGCCGGCGATGACCTCGTAGTCCGGGCGCAGGGTCGGCGTCTTCACAACCGCCCTCTGGTACTTCGGCAGCGTCCGCACAGCTCCTCCTCCTCCTCCTCCTTCCACTTGTGGGCACCAGGGAGCCGGAGGGAGCATCAGACCTCCGGCCCCCTGGTGTGCTGTTCCCAACCCCGGATCACCAACGGGGCGCCGCCACCTGTAGCACAGGTAGGGGTAGGAGGGAAGGGGTGGGGCGAGGGATTGTGGTTGCCAGGGAGGGGCGCCCGCGGCGCCCCTAGCAAGGCTTGAGGGAGGGGAGGGATAGTTCCTTCTTTCCTTCTTTCTTCCGCCAACAGGGGGCGTGTCGGGCGTGTCGCGGCGCGGTCCCCGCGACGTACTTCCTTCCTTCCCACCTTCTTTCTGAGGACGAGGGTGATTTGGAAAAAATACCCCGCGATTGCAAACCCAGCTTCATGCCAGTTGCAGCAGGGGGGCCTGGGGGGCTACCCCGCCTCCTGACTGCCTAGTTTCAAGGCCTTCGGCTCTGGCACGGATCTTGCTAGTCCGGCGGTAGTCGGCGGTTAAACAGGTGGGCGCCCTAGGCATAGGCCGACGTCGGTGGCTTACTTCCTTCTGTCCTTCTTTCTGCTGGCATCGAGAGAGAGAAGAGAGAGAGAGAGTATATATATAAAGTAAGTCTAACATAAGCCTCAACCTACGGGGGACTTGTCAGTAGAGAAAAGGAAGGAAAGAACTAAGTCCGCGCTTCTGCCCTTGTCCTCACTCACAAGGTAGGATCACAAACAGAGAGTAAGGGATTACACGTTGCGAGTTAACAGTGAGTTTCATCTAGCAACTGCTACGTTCCATACGAATCTTCGGCGGTTAAACAGGTGGGCTATCAATCAAAAGCGCTTGCAAGGTTGCTTGCATTGTGCGATGGTGCCGCATCTTTCGATCTCTAGCAACAGGTGCGGCATAAGCCGCACCACTAGAAGGACTAAGGCACGGCTCGATTCCAGAGAAAAGCCACCGACCGACCGTTTAAACGGTCGGTGGCTTTGCCCTGTAATTCAGCAGGCAACAACAATGGAAGGATCACCATATGGATCACCTACCACGACTCGAACGACTCGTCAGCATCTACCACCGTCAGCCGATTTATGTCGCGCTTGCGCGCGAAATTGCCCGTATCATGCCGGGTGCGGGCAAAGCGGAACGACTCGTCTCTGAAGTTGAGTGCAACCTACATGCACTCACGCTGGAATATCTGCCAAGCGGCGGCGGATTCGACAACGGGTGTCTCGTCGACATTGACAAGTCCACCGCTCGCCGTAGCGCCCTTGTGATCAGCGCGCCGTACCGCCGGTGTGACGGCGACTCAGGGCTCTATGACGCGTGGGTTCCAGCTGTTGTAGCCGTCTCGCCCGACTTGGCTACCGGCATCCGGGTGCGCGTGACCGGTGCTGGGGGACGCGAAAATGCAGAGTACATCGCCAGCATCATGCATAAGGCGTTGCACGCACGCGTGATCTGATGCGCCCGACCCACGTGCTGCTCACTCTCGCGGCCGCTTTCATCGCGGCCGCTACTCAAGATACGGTGGGGCTGGCGATCGCCAGCCTTACCCTAGCAGGCACGCTGCTTTGCGTGGCGCTCGAATCAAG